>CAZCEE010000205.1:0-4789 GCA_964497165.1 uncultured Schumannella sp.
GTTGAGGCGCTCGACGATGCGCGGCGCTTCGGTCCACTTCGCGCCGCTCGGCTGGGCCTTTGCTCTCATCGTCGTCGCGGCTGCCTTCGAGATTGGCCATCGTCTGCAGCGCGACAACGAGGGGCTCGTCTGATGGCAACGAACGCCTTCCGACCCTTCGCCCTGGGCGCCATCCGAGTGCTCGGAATCGCGGTTGCCGCCGTAGCTGCCGCCTACGGGATCAGTCAGGTGGTGCTCGCGCTCATCACTTCGACGGTGTCCGTGCCCTCATCGCAGTACGGCCTCCTCGACCTCCCGCTCGGCGTCCGCCTCATCGTGACCTCTGCGGTGCTCATCGCGTGCCTGACGATCGCGGTCGTCGCCCTCGCGCTCGGGCGTCTCGCGTTGCGGGTGCGGCGCGAACCGACCTTCGTGCGCGAGACGACGGTTGCGGTCACGGTCGCCGGCGCCGCGCTCATCCCCGGGCCGCTCATCGCCCAACTCCTTGCCCACGTCGGCCATCAGCTTGTCGTGCAGAACGGCTCGGATGAGACGTTCGAGTTTTCCTGGTTCCTCCTGCCCGATCTGGCACTCCCCGCGGTCGGCGTCGCCCTGCTGCTCATCGCCGGCATCCTCCGCGAGGGTGAACGTCTGCAGCGCGAAACCGAAGGTCTCGTCTGATGGCACCCGCCGACGACGAGGATGCCGGACGCATCCACTGCCGCCTCGACGAACTACTCGCCGAGCGCGGGATGACGCTGACCCGGCTGTCGGAGCTGGTGGGGGTGAGCCTGGTGAACCTTTCGGTGCTGAAGAACGACAGAGCGCGCGCCGTCCGCTTCTCCACGCTCACCGCAATCTGCGACGCGCTCGACTGCTCAGTCGGCGACCTGCTCGTCGTGCGGCCGCGCTAGGGGTTCGGATTCGACGCCCGGCCGTCGAGCCAGAGGGTGTCGGACGGGTCGCTGTGGGCGGTGCCGCTGTCGACGTGTTTCGACGCGATCTTCGGCCCCTTGGTGATGACGTGCACAAGTGCCATCCCGTGGCCGCGCCCCAGCCCGAAGTCGGCGGCGAGCCACTCGAGGATGGGGCCGGCCTTCGTGTTCGCGTCGAACCCCTTCTGCGCGGCGAGCGCGAGGAACTGGCGCGGGGCGAGCCCGGTCTTCTCTTCGATGTTGTCGAGGTACGCCTGGAATGACATGCCGGAACACTACTCCGCTCCCCCTCCCCAGGCACGAGCGGAGCAAACCCTCCGCGGATTACCCGCTAGCACCGCCAGCCCCGCGCAATCGGCGGCAGTGGATTTGCATGCACATTCCCGGTTCCCGCATGCAAACGCGCTACCCTGACGACGTGGGAACGACCGTGCAGATCCGAAACCTGAGTGAAGATGTCACTCAGAAGCTCAAGGCGAAGGCAGCGACCGCCGGGCTCTCGCTGTCCGAATACTTGCGACGCGAACTCACCGCGCTTGCCGACCAGATCGCGCTCGAAGAGCGGTGGGATGCGTTCGTGGGGAACGGTATCCAGATGTCGCGCGACGAGATCATCGACGCGATCCACGCCGACCGCAAGTGGGAATGACAGGCGCCGTCGTCGATGCGTCGATCATCGTCGACGCCACCGTCGGTCGAGGGACAACGCGACTCGCCGCGCGCGCGGCACTCCGTCAGCCACTCGCGGCTCCCGCGTTGCTCGACCTCGAGGTCGCGTCCGCGCTCCGCCGCGCCGTGCATCAACGGCGACTGGAGATCGACGAAGCCGACGCCGCGATCCGAGGCCTGACTACACTGCCGGGGCTCCGGCGATTCCTCCACGTTCCGCTGCTCCCGCGAGTCTGGGAGTTGCGCGACAACATCTCGACCTACGACGCGAGCTACGTCGCGCTGGCGGAGGCGCTCGGCATCCCTCTCGTCACGGCCGACCGGCGACTCGCGCGCGCAGCCGAGCCGTACTGCGCCGTCATTCTCGTCGACTGAACGACGCGCGCGCTCGCCTCCAAGGATTCGTGCCGATTGGCCCTCGAGGCGGCCGCGCGGGGCCAACTCGCACGAATCGTTGGGGTGCGGGGTGCGTCAGAAGGCGTCGGGGCGGGCGAACTCGAACTGGCGTGAGCCGGGCGACAGCAGAGCTGCCGTGCGGCTGACCGCGACCTCGATGCGGGCTCGGAGGTCGTCGGAGGTCACCCGGTAGTCCTCGAAGTCGCTCTCGTTGGCGAAGATGCCCAGCGGCAGCGTGAGGGCCTGGAAGAACCCGAACAGCGGACGCATCTGGTGTTCGACGAGGAGGGCGTGCCGGTCGCTTCCGCCGGTCGCGGTCAGCACGATCGGCTTGTCGACGAGCGCGTGCTGGCCCACGTGGTCGAAGAACAGCTTGAACAGGCCGGTGTAGGTGGCTCGGTATGCGGGCGACCCGACGACGATGACATCCGCCGCCTCGACCGCCGCGAGGGCACGGAGGGCGTCCGGGCCGAGGTCGCCGCGGAACGGCCCCGCGCCGAGGTCGCTCAGCAGCGGCCCCAGCTCGATGACGGTCGCGTGCCCGCCGAGCCGAGCCGCGAACGCGTCGGCGACTTCGGTGACGAGTGCCGTCGTGCGGGATGGTCGGGTCGGGCTGCCACTGACCCCGACGACCGACACGCCCCGCGCGACAGATTCGGATGCGGTCATCAGAACGACGCCACGTTGCCCGCATTGAGCCGCAGCGGCTCTACCGGGTTGTCGAGGTTCGCCCCGCCGCGGTAGCGGGCCGCGGTGTGCCGCTCGGGCAGGCGGTCGCCCGCCCCGAACAGCCGCTGGCGCAGCGTCGTCGGGGCACCACCGGGCTCGGGCAGACGCCCGCGCTTGCGCAGCTCGGGCACCACCAGTTCGGCGAAGTCGCGGGCGGTGTCGAACGAGTGGTACTGCCGCAGGTTGATGCCGTCGAGCCCGTCCTCGTCGAGCCACTTCTCGATCTGGTCGGCGACCGCGGTCGGCGTGCCGACGGCGAGGAAGCGGTCGTCGGCAGCGCCGCCGATGAAGTCGAGGGCTTGCCCCACCGTTTTGTCGAGCGGGAGGAAAGGCACGGCGCTCGGCAGCACCTCGGCGCGCAGCAGCGCCTCGCGCACCGTGATGTCGCGCGGGAAAGCGGTGAGGTCGACCGGCAGGCTGTGGTGGGCCAGGATGCCGTCCAGGCTCGTGTGCTGCTGGTACAGCCGGTACTTGTCGGCGGCCTCCTCGTCGGTGCGCGCCACGATGACTCCAGCCATCGCGATGAACTTCACGTCGTCGGCTTCACGTCCGTGGCGCACAGCGGCGGAGCGCATCCCGTCGGCCGCGTTGCGGAATTCTTCCGACGTGCGGCCTCCGGTGAAGACGACCTCGGCGTGACGACCGGCGAACTCGATGCCGGCGGGCGATCCGGTGGCCTGGAAGATCACCGGGGTGCGCTGCAGCGAGGGATGCACGATGTGCGGCCCCGACACCCGGTGCCGTTCGCCGACGTGGTTGATGTAGCGCACCTTCGACGGGTCGGTGTAGATCTCGTTCTCGCGGTCGACGACGACCGCGCCGTCATCCCAGGAGCCCTCCCACAGCTTGTAGAGCACGTCGAGGTACTCGTCGGCGTACTCGTAGCGCAGGTCGTGCGGCAGTTCGCCGTCGAGGCCGAAGTTATGCGCGGCGTTCGGCAGGTACGAGGTGACGACGTTCCAGCCGACGCGACCCTTCGTCAGATGGTCAAGGGTCGACATCCGGCGGGCGAACGCGAACGGCGGCTCGTACGTCGTCGAGAAGGTCACGCCGAAGTGGAGCCGCTCGGTGACTGCGGCCATCGCCGGGATGAGCAGCAGCGGGTCGAGGTTGGGGCTCTGCAGACCTTCGCGCAACGCCGTCTCGGGTCCGCCGCGGAAGGTGTCATACGCCCCGATGACGTCGGCCAGGAAGATGCCGTCGAATCCGCCGTGCTCGAGGATCTGCGCGAGCTCAAGCCAGTAGTCGAGTTCGGCGAAACGGTGCCGGTTGTTCTCGGGCAGCGGCCAGAGGCCGTGCGTGATGTGGCTGGCGCACGCCATCTCGAACAGGTTGAGGAATAGCTGCTTGGGCTCGGCCATGAGGGTCTCTTGCCTTTCTGGTTCAGCGCGCGTCGGCGCCGAAAGGGAATTCGGGGATCGAGGCGATGAGTTCGCGGGTGTAGGGATGACGGGGACGCTGGAAGACCTCGTCGGGTGTGCCTTCTTCGACGACGACGCCGTCTTTCATCACCAGGATCCGGTCGCTCAGGTGACTGATGACGCCCAGGTCGTGGGAGATGAAGAGGTAGGAGACACCGGCCGACTCGCGCAGGGCGACCAGCAGGTCGAGGATCTGCGCCTGGATGGTGACGTCGAGCGCCGACACGGCTTCGTCGAGCACGATGACCGCCGGGCGCGGGGCGAGAGCCCGGGCGATGGCGACCCGCTGGCGCTGGCCACCCGACATCCGCAGCGGGAACTGCCGGGCGACCCCCGCCGGGAGGCCGACCAGGTCGAGCAGTTCGAAGACGCGCGCGCGGCGGGCGGCGGCGGTGGCGAACTCCCCAGCGGGGAGGGCATCGAGCAGGATGCGCTCGACGTTCCAGCGCGGGTCGAACGAACTCAGCGGGTCCTGATCGACGACGGAGATGAGCCCCCGCCGCAGTCGACGCCGCGTCTCGGGGAGGGGCGCCCACTCGTCGCCGAGCAGCTGTACCGTGCCGCCGTCGAGGGCTTCGAGGCCGAGCGCGAGCCGGGCCGTCGTGCTCTTGCCCGACCCCGACTCGCCGACGATGCCCAGCGTCTCGCCGCCGAACAGGT
>CAZCEE010000206.1:0-4780 GCA_964497165.1 uncultured Schumannella sp.
CGATCATCACCGACGTGAAGCCGGCGTGGATGGCCTGGATGACCTGCTCGAAGGTGCCGCCGTGATCCCAATGGATCGCGACCGGCACGCTCGAGCGATGCGCGCGGGAACGGATCGCGGCGATCAGGTCGGTCGTGACGTGGCGCACCTCGTCGGGGTGGATGGCGACGATGACCGGAGCGGCCTTCTGCTCGCTGATGTCCATGACCCCGGTGAACATCGCCCAGTCGCTGATGTTGAAGGCCGGGATCGCGAAGTTGTTCGCGTTGGCGACGTCGAGGATGGATTTTCCGGTGTAGAGCACTGCAGGTTCTCCTGTTCGGTGGTGGATTCGAGTCAGCTCTTGACAGCGCCAGCGGTGAGGCCGCCGATGAAGAAGCGCTGGAAGAAGAGGAACAGAACGAGAACAGGGATCGAGCCGAGGATGCTCATCGCCATCATTTCGTTCCACTCATAGGAGTGCTGACCCATGAGCAACTGGATGCCGATGGGCACCGTGCGCATGTCGATCGTCTTGGTCAGGGTGAGCGCGAAGAGGTACTCGTTCCACGCGATCATGAAGGTGTAGACCCCGACCGAAACGATTCCGGGAACCGAGATCGGCACCAGGATGCGCCACAGTGCGGTCCACGAGCCGGCACCGTCCATGCGCACCGCTTCGTCGAGCTCGCGGGGGATGGTGTTGAAGTATCCGGTCATCATGATGATCGCGTAGGGCAGCGTGAACACCATGTAGGTGAGGATCAGGCCCGGGTAGGTGTTGAACAGCCCGAGGGTCACGACGAGCCCGAAGTAGGGCACCAAGAGCGTGATCGGCGGCACCGCCTGCACGCTCACGATGATCACGTTCAGCGGTTTTTTGAACGGGAAGTCGTACCGGCTGAAGGCGTACGAGGCGAGGATCGCCACGAAGAGCGTCGCGATGGTAACAGCGCCCGAGACAACGTAGCTGTTGATGAAGAATCGGATCTTCTCCGGGTCGCCGAAGATCGCCTCGTAGGCGTCGAACGAGAACCCCTCCGTCAGGAGCCGCGGCGGGAACTCGAAGATCAGCGTGTTCGGCTTGAACGAGCTGGACAGCATCCAGAGCACCGGAGCGCCTGCGAACGCCGCTCCGGCAAGGAGGCCGAGGATGAGTCCGGCCCGCTGGAGGGTGCGGCGCGAGCGCTTCGTGAGGCGTGGCAGGCGGGTGGCTGAGGTCATCGGTCAGTCCCTCGCTCGTTGGTGGCGCACGTAGAGGATCGCCAGCACCATCGACAGCAGCAGCACGAGCACGGCGCTCGTCGAGGCGAGCGCGAACTCGTACTTCGCGAAGGCAAGTTTGTAGGTGTAAGTGCTGAGCATCTCGGTGGCGATGATCGGGCCGCCGCCCGTCGTCATCCAGATCAGTGCGAACTGTTGAGAGGTCCAGATGAAGTCAAGGAGCGCCATCGAGATGATGATCGGCTTCAACTGGGGGATGGTGACGTTCCAGAAGCGCTGCAGCGGGCCGGCACCGTCGACACGGGCGGCCTCGTTGAGGTCGGCGGGGATGCCCTGCAGCCCGGCGAGCAGGCTGATCATGAAGAACGGATAGCCCGACCAGATGTTGATGAACGTCACCGAGCCGAGCGCCAGGGACGGGTCGGCGAGCCATTCCGTGTCGCCCGCGGTGAGGCCGATGGCTCCGAGCAGGTAGTTGGCGACGCCGTTGGGATTCAGCA
The DNA here is from genome assembly GCA_964497165.1 of uncultured Schumannella sp. Taxonomy (GTDB): domain Bacteria; phylum Actinomycetota; class Actinomycetes; order Actinomycetales; family Microbacteriaceae; genus Pseudolysinimonas_A. Next base: position 1,704 of record CAZCEE010000206.1, read on the forward strand.
GCATGCGCCAGAGCACGGCGACGATCGCGGCGGTGAACAGCCACGGAAGAATGAACAGCCCGCGGAAGATCGAAATGATGCGCGGCCCCAGCAGCGTCGAGTTGAGCATCAGCGCGAACAGGAGGCCGATGACGAGGTGGGCGGCGACGCTCGCCGTTACGAAGATGAAGGTGTTGGCGATCGCCGTGTGGAAGACCTCGTCGGTCAGCACCTCGACGTAGTTGTCGAACCCGACGACTTCGGGGTTCTTGTTGAGGATGACGTTGTCGAGGAACGAATAGCCGATCACCATGACGATCGGGATCAGCATTAGGACGACGAGCAGAGCCGACGTCGGGGCGACGTAGCCGTAGGGCTCGGCGCGACGGCTCAGCGTCACACGCGACCGGCGTCGGGAGAGCGTCGTGCTCAACGGCGTACCTCCTGGGCGAGTGGGATGGAGGCCGCGCCACGTTCGCTGTGGCGCGGCCCCATCGTTGGGTCAGACTCTGCTGGCTAGAACTCGGATGACCAAGACTCTTGGACGGTACCGAGCATCTCGTCGATCGAGATCTGCCCTTCCAACAACTTCTGGAACTCCGTGTCGAACTGGCGCATCAGGTCTTCCGCGACGGGGAGGCCGGTGAACTCGTTCGCCGGGTAACCGCTCTGGTAGATCTCGAATGCCTTCTCGAACAGTTCCTTGCCCTCACCGAACTCGGGAGCCGAGTCGACGTTGCCGGGGAACGCGTTGGCGATCGTCGACAGCTCCGAGTTGACCTCGGTGCTCATCAGGAACTCGACGAGCTTGAGCGCCTCGGCCTGGTGGTCGCTGCCGTCGGCAACACCGATGCCCCACGAGGCGTACGGGATGCCGCGGGCACCGTCGTAGCCGTCTTCAGCCGGGATCGCGGCGATGTCGAAGTTCAGGTCGGGGTTGCTCTCCTGAATGAGGTTGATGTGCGACAGCGAGTCGATCATCATTCCGACGCGGCCGTTGGTGAACTCCTCGACCTTGTCTTGCTCCTTCATGGTGAAGGATCCGGGGGCGATGACGCCGTCATCCCAGAGACCCTGCACGAACTCGACAGTGCTGACGACGTCATCGTTGGTGAGGTCGGGCAGACCGGCGTCGTCAAGCATCGAGCCGCCGGACGCCCAGTTCCACGACATGAGGTCGTTCTGGATGCCGTTGGGCGCTTCGAGCGACAGCGGGAGGACCCAGCCGCTCGCGGTGCCGAGGTCGGTGATCGCCTGCGCGGCCGCCTCGAACTCCCTTCGGGTGCTCGGCACCTCACTGATGCCGGCCTGCGCCAACAAGTCGGTGTTGACGAACAGCGGGTAGACGAAGTTGACGACCGGGATCATGTAGGTCGCGCCGTCGATCTGGATCTGGCTCGCCAGTTTGCTGTCATCCATGCCGTTCTCGGCCATGAGGGCGGTGAGGTCGGCGATGGCGCCCTGGTTGGCGAAGTCGCTCACCCACGCGCCATCGAGCCCGACGACGTCGGGCATCGTGCCCGAGGCAGCCCCGGCGAACAGTTGTTCCTTGGTCGACGCGTAGGGGCCGCTGATGAGTTCGACGGTGATGCCGGGGTTCTCTTCTTCGAACTGGTCGATGAGCCCCTGGAATGCGCCTTCCGGCAGCTCGGGGGCCCACCACTGGGCGAACTCGATCGTGACGTCGCCGTCGGCTTCTGCGCCGCCGGTCGAACATCCGGCGATCGCCAGGATCGTCGTCGCGGCGGTGACTGCGCCGACGAGCTTGAGGGCGGAGCGACGCCCTCGGGTCGATGTGGCCATTGTTTCTCCTCTTCGAGAGTGCTGTTTCACGCTGGGTTTTGCGCGTTAATGCAACTTCGAGCGATGTTATGCCCCTAACGATGCGGTACGCAAGTCCGATGCCGCGAAACCTTGGCCGAAAGCCGCAAGAAGATGCAAGAGTGTGCTAGAGATTTCCTCGTGAGCGAAATCTCGACAGGACGAGGTCGGCGGTTGCCGGCCGGACGGAAGGCCGACCTCGCGGCCTTCGTCGCCGAATCCGGCCAAGTCACCGTCGGCGCGCTCTCCGAACACTTCGGCGTCTCGATCGACACCGTGCGCCGCGACCTCGACCAACTCGACCGCGAAGGCGTTCTCGTTCGGACGCACGGCGGCGCCGTGAGCGTCGAAGGCCCGCGCACCGATCGCGGCCTCGACGTGCGGCTTCGGATGCAGATCGTCGAAAAGGAGACGATCGCCAAGCTCGCGGCCGGACTCGTCGCCGACGGCACCGTCGTGATGCTCAACGCGGGCACGACAACTCTCGCCGTCGCACGCGCCCTGCGCGATCACCGCGAACTCACGATCGCGACCAACAACCTCCGCATCCCGGCTGAGATCTCGCCGAAAGCCATCCGCGACCTGTACGTGTTCGGCGGCGCCGTACGCACCATCACCCAGGCGACAACCGGACCCGTCGCGTTCACGATGAACGCCGGTGGGCCCGAAGTCGACATCCAATGCGACCTCGCCCTCATCGCGGTCGGAGCCGTCGCATCAACCGGCTACTCGACGAGCAACCTTGGCGACGCGGCGATGATGGCCGACATGATGCAGCGCGCCCAGCGCACCGCCATCCTCGCCGACTCATCGAAGATGGGGCGACGGCTGTTCGCCCAAGTTGCGGCACTCGACCGTGCCGATTACCTCGTCACCGACACGCCGCCCGAGCCCGACCTCGCCGAGGCGCTCGCCCAAGCCGGTGTGCAGGTGCTGACGCCGTAGTTCCCCTTGGGCGGCTCAGCGATCCGAGTTCGCCTTCGGCGACCCAGCGATCGCTCCGACGACGAGGGCGGCCTGCAGGATGAGGGCTTCGCGCGAGCCCGTCGCGTCGTAGCCGATCACCTCGGAGACACGCTTGAGCCGGTAGCGCACCGTGTTCGGGTGCACGAACAGCTCGCGGGCTGTCGCCTCCAGCGATCGACCGTTGTCGAGGTAGCACCACAGCGTCGTGAGCAGCTCCGTCGAGTGGTCCTGCAGCGGCCGGTAGATGCGGTTGATGAGGGTTGAACGGGCGAGCGGGTCGCCTGCGAAGGCCCGCTCGGGCAGCAGGTCGT
>CAZCEE010000207.1:0-4754 GCA_964497165.1 uncultured Schumannella sp.
GTACGGGCCGTCGTGGGGCTACCAGGTGACCGGCTACTACGCGCCCACGTCGCGCTTCGGGCATCCCGACGATTTCAAGTACCTCGTCGACCGGCTGCACCAGGCATCCATCGGAGTCATCGTCGACTGGGTGCCCGCGCACTTTCCGAAAGACGAGTGGGCGCTGGCGAATTTCGACGGGCAACCGCTCTACGAGCACGCCGACCCGCGGCTCGGCGAACACCCCGACTGGGGCACCCTGGTGTTCGACTTCGGGCACAGCCAGGTGCGCAACTTCCTCGTCGCGAACGCCCTGTACTGGTTGGAGGAGTTCCACGTCGACGGGCTGCGCGTGGATGCCGTCGCCTCGATGCTCTACCTCGACTACTCCCGCGAAGACGGCGAGTGGCTGCCGAACGAGAACGGCGGGCGCGAGAACCTGCGCGCGATCTCGTTCCTGCAGGAGGTCAACGCGACCGCGTACAAGCGCAACCCCGGCATCGTGATGATCGCCGAGGAGTCGACATCCTGGGCCGGCGTCACCGGCGCGACCGGCGGCGACGGGCTCGGGTTCGGGCTGAAGTGGAACATGGGCTGGATGCACGACTCCCTGGAGTACATGCACGAGAACCCGATGTGGCGGGCCCACCACCACGACAAGATCACCTTCTCGTTCGTCTACGCCTGGAGCGAGAACTTTCTACTGCCGATCTCGCACGACGAAGTGGTGCACGGCAAAGGCTCGCTGCTCGCGAAGATGCCGGGCGACCAGTGGCAGAAACTCGCCAACCTGCGCGCCTACCTCGCCTTCATGTGGGCGCACCCCGGCAAGCAGCTGCTCTTCATGGGCTCCGAGTTCGGGCAGCCTTCGGAGTGGAGCGAGCAGCGCGGGCTCGACTGGTGGATTCTCGAGCAGCCCGCCCACCAGGGGCTGTCCCGACTGGTGTCGTCGCTGAATCGCGTGTACCGCGACAACCCGGCGCTCTGGGAGCAGGACAACACTCCCGCTGGTTTCGAGATGCTCGCCAGCGACTCCGGCGCCAACGTGCTGTCGTTCGTGCGCTGGTCAGCCTCGGGTGAGGCTCTCGTCTGTGCGATCAACTTCGGCGGCAACCCGGTCGGCCCGTACCGCATCGGGATGCCGTTCGCCGGCCGCTTCGACGAGGTGATCAACACCGACGCCGTCGAATTCGGCGGGTCCGGGGTCGGCAACTACGGTTCGGTCGTCGCCTCCGAGTATCCGTGGGCTGGGCGCCCCGCCTCCGTGGAACTCACGCTCCCCCCGCTCGCCGCCCTGTGGCTACGCGCCGCGCGCTGAGATCCGGCGCGCGAAGTGCCACTTTCTGCCGTGTCGGACGCGCGAGGTGCGGCCGAAATGGGCATCTCGCGCGCCAACCTCAGTAGAGCAACAGGGTGAGGCGGCGGCGGGCCGTGACGACACGGGGGTCGTCGGCGCCGGCGATCTCGAAGTACTCGAGGATGCGGACTCGCACGGCTTCGCGGCCCTCGCCGTCGAGCGACGGGAAGAGGTCGAGCAGGCGGGCGAAAGCGTCGTCGAGGTGGCCACCGCTCACGTCGAGGTCGGCGACGGCGAGCTGGGCGGCGACGGAGGCGGGAGCATCCGCTGCGGCTGTGCGCAGGTCGTCGGCGACCGCACCGTCGAGGCGTTGCAACAGGGATGCTTGCGCCAGACCGGCGACGGCGAGGGTGTCGCGCGGGTTCTGGGTGATCGCCTTGCGGTACGCGGCGACGGCGGCGGCGTAGTCGCCCGCAGAGATCGCGTCGAACGCCTCCTGGTGGAGCGGCGGGAGCGGCTCCTCGACGGGTTCGACGGGCTCGACGGGCTCGCCGGGTTCGGCGGCGTCCCCTTCGGCGGGCAGGGCGTTCGGGTCGAGAGCACCGGTGATGCCGTTCTGCTGGGCGACCTGCAGCAGCTGGTCGAACACCTGCCGCACCTGATCTTCAGCCGGGGTGCCGACGAACAGCGGCACGGGACGACCAGCCAGGATGCCTGCTGCCGCCGGCACCTCGCGCACCTGGAAAGCCTCCGCGATACCGGGGTTCGCTTGGGCGTCGACCGTCGCGAGCACGAGCCGTCCGCCGTAGGACTCGACGATCGGGCCGAGCGCGGGTGCAAGGCCGGCTGCGTAGAGCTCGACGATCACGGGCACGCGTGCGGAGAGTTCGACGATCTGCGGGAACGTCGCCTCGGTCACTTCCACGACGAGACCGCTGCCCGACGGTTCGGGGGTCGATCCGGGTGTCGGCGGCGGGGTGTTCGCGCGGCGGACGAGACCGGAGAGGTCGACGGCGCCGCGCAGGCTCGGTCCAGGGTTACTCATCGGATCCAGCTTCGCACGGTGCGCGGGTGGCTAGCCGACTTCGACCGCGGCAACCAGACCCTGCGCATAGCCGAGCACGACGATCTTCTGGTTGGTCGCGCCCGCCGGCGGCACGTAGAACAGCAACTGCACGCCGTAGGTCGCGACGATGCCGCGGGTTGACTGGGCCTTGCCCGAGAGCGCCTTCACCTGCCCCGCGGGGTTGACGGCGGCGCCGGCCTCGACGGGACGCACCGTTTCGACGTCTTCGAGGATGACCGAGACGATCTGCCCGGAGTCGTTGGTGTTGAACGCGACGACGGGGTCTTCGCCGGGACCGTTCGTGAAGTCGATTGTCGCGCTCGTCGGGAGTTCGGCCCGTCGCTTGTCTTTGTACGCGGAGCCGATCGCTTCGCGCAGGCTGTCGCCTTCGGCCTCGAACAGGTCGGCGAACTCGCTCTCGTCGCCGTTGATGAGCACGTCACCGTAGGCAGCGGCCAGCTCCTCCGGAGCGAGCAGACCGAAGCCGTTGCTCGGCGGCAGCGCCGGGGCACCCAGTTCGGGCGGGGCGACATCGGGCACCGACGCGATCAGGGTGACGACGTAGGAGGCCTTGTAGTTCTCGCGCGGCGACTCCTGCGTGAACATGATCCCGACGGCTTGCACGCCGGTGTCTCGGGTGACGGCGAACACCCGGCGCGGCCAGGTGTCGGTCTGCTCGGGCAGCACGACCTCGACCGTTTCCGACGGGATCGCGGCGAGCGGGGCGACCGTCGCATCGGCGGTACGGATGGTGTAATTCGCCGTGCGCAGGGCGAGCGCGGGGCCGGTGAGTCGCTCAGCGGCAAGTGCGGGGTCTTTCGCCTCGTCGGCGTCGGCGACCGTGCCGACGACGTCGACCAGGATGTTGGCGAACTGGCCGGGCGTCACGGCGACCGGGGTCGTTGCGAATCCGGGAGTCTCGCTCGCGCCGGGAGTGGGCTGCGCGCCGACGGTGCACCCACTCAGCAGCAGTGCACCCGCGGTGAGCGCGCCCGCCGCGACGAACGCCCGGCGACGACCGGAGCCGGCCTTTGCGGGCTCGAGTTCAGGGGTCGGCTTCGCGCCGCGACCCTTCTCGGGCTTGAGCTGCGGCGGCTTGGGGCGCTTTGGCAGCTTCGGGGTCGATCGGCGAGGGCCGCGGCTGCCGCGGGCGTGCACGAGTGCCCAGAGGAAAGCGCCAAGCCCGCCGAGGAGCAGCACGATGCCGCCGACGATCAGCGGACCCGAGGCGGGAGCGGAGTTGTCGAGAGGCCAGGTGATGCTGAGATCGAGGGGAGGGGACGTCTCCTCGGCGACCGCCGTGCCGTCGGCCTCCTCGCCCTCTGGGGTCTCGACCGGGGCCTCGGTGGTGACGTCGGTGCCCTCGACCGGGGTCGGGTCGACGCCGATGATGACCGAGATGCCCTCGGGCGCGTTGATCTTGCGGGTCAACAGGTCGGCGCCGGTGAATTCGCGCAGCCACAGGTCGGCGCCGACGAGCGACGGCACCTCGACGGCGCTCTCGGAGCCACTGACGACCTCGGTCGTGAGCTCCTGAGCCTCCGCGTCCCAGCCGATCTGGTTGTAGCCGGCGTCGCCCACCCACGCCATGACGTCGGCGGTGCGCCCGTAGGCGAGCACGATGTCACCTTCGGCGACGATTTCGATCGACTGGGTGCCGGCATTCGCGTTGAGCGTTGCGGCGTCGATGATGGTCAGCGGGGCGTCGCCGGTAACCACCGATGACGAGACGGATGCCGGTCCGGCGAACACGGTGCGCTGAGCGACACCGAGCCCAATGGCGGCGGCGGCGAGTACGAGCGCGACGATCGCGACGACGAATCGCACGGGTGGGTACCTCCCGGCGTGTTGTAGACACAAAGACATTCCAGAATACCTGCCCTCCTGGACGGCGCCTGGGAGCCGCCTGAAACCCGAGGCTGCGTGAGGCCGTCCCCCGGCGACATCCCCCGCTTCCGCCTCACGTATGGGCCGTTACACTCGGAGGGTTCCCTGCGCGGTCAGGGAACCAATCCACGACAAGTCGAACCATCGAACGGGGAGTTCCACGTGGCGTCCGAGGACACGGGTTTCAGCACCGAACTGCGGGGCTACAAGAAGGACGAGGTCGATTCGATCGTCAGTGAGCTGCGCCGCGACCTGATCAAGGCCAACTCCGAGAAGACCGACCAGACCAAAGAGATCAAGCGTCTTCAGGCGGTCACCGAAGACCTTCAGGCCGAGCTCGATGAGGTCGGCAGCCCCACCTACTCCGGTCTGGGCACGAAACTCGAGAACACGCTCCGCGTGGCCGAGGAGCAGTCGCTGCGCCTCATCAGCCAGGCAGACATCGATGCCGAGAAGCTGCGCTCCAGCGTCCAGGCCGAGCTGGCGGCTCAGCGTGCCGAGATCGATGCCCACGCCGCCGAGATC
>CAZCEE010000208.1:0-4714 GCA_964497165.1 uncultured Schumannella sp.
CTCGGCGCGCCAGCCGCCTGCGGCGCGAGCCAGCCGCGCCTGCGCTGAGGCCAGGTGCCCGCCGTCGACGACCTGCCCGCGCGAGGTCGTCGCGACGCGCTCGAGATCGATTCCCGGCTGAGCTACTCCGTCGCGTTCCCACTCGAGCCGCACCGCCGTGACCGACGCAGAGCCACGCACGCCGAGCACGAGCGACTCACCGGCTACCGGGTCGATCGGCGAGCGCTGCTCGGTGTCGACAGAGTAGGGATGCCCGGAGCCGTACGGGCGGTGCCGGATCATCGGGTCACCACGCCGAGCTCGACCCCGAGACGCAGGAACATCGCGTACGACCACAGCAGCGGGTCGGCCGACGGACCCCAGCGCTCGACCCACTCATCGACGAAGGTCGGATCGATCAGCTGGTCGGCGACCTGCTCGGGCATCGATCCGCTTTCCCGGACCGTGCCTGCGGCCCAGTCGAGCAACTCGCGGGCCCGCACCGGGTTGCCGGCGCTCTCGTGGGCGAGACCGATGAAGCAGCTCAGCAGCGGCCACTGGCCACCGCCGTAGTAGGTATCGGTCGTGAAGCGGTGTGTGCCACCACCGACGACGAGCTGACGCTCCAGTTCGGCGAGAGTCGAACGCCCCAGCTCGGAGTCTCCCGGAACGACCTGCAGCGGCGCGATGAGCGCCGCGAGTGAGGCGTCGACCGCGATGGAGCCGATCCACTTCACCAGGTGCCCGTCGACCGTGCCGCGGTCGCGCATGAGCCGTGCAGCGGCGTCGGCGGTCTCTCCAGCTACCCGTCGCCGCTCGGGGTCGAGCGCATCCGACCGGGCGGCGGCTCGCAGACCGGCCTCGACACTCCCGAGGGTGGACACGTGCACCTCCTCGACGTGCTCCTCCCACCAGTCGTAGCAGGGTCGGTCCCACGATGACACGAGGTAGTCGACGGTGAGTTCGAGCGCGCCTCGCCACGGTGCGACGTCGAGCCGGTGCCGCTCGGCGTGGGTGAGTGCGGCCCAGAGCCACAGCCCGTAGCCGTCGAGCTGGAAGTCCTCCCACTCGTCCTCGCCCGCGCCGCCGCCGAAGGTGAAGCGGGTGGGGAGCATCTCGCTGTCGCCAACGGGCGACCCCGACCGCGCCGCCACGACGATGCGATGGATGTCGGGAGCGCGGGCCGCGAGCGTGCGGGCGCACCAGCCGAAGAACGCCGACGCTGACCCCGCCTCCCCCGCCGCCGACATCGCGTCGGCGATGAAGGCTCCGTCGCGCAGCCAGGAGTACCCGCGGTAGGCCGAGAAGGTCGGGCTCGCCGGGTAGGCGCCGCCCGCATCCTGGAGCGACAGGATGAGAGCGCGGCCGCGCTCGGCGATCTCGGCGAGATCGGCGTCGAGCATCGGGGACTGGGAAGGCATGGGGCGAATACTCCGAGGTTCGTAGTGTTCAGAAGAGACGATGGGGCGGCGCGTGCCCGGGTAACCGGGACCGGCAGGATTCCCGCCGGTCCCGGTTGAAGGGGATCGGCTAGCCGCCGATCACCGCGTTGATGCGCTCCTCGGCGCTCGCGAGGGCCTCTTCGACGGTCTTGCGACCCGCCTGCGCCTCGATGAGCTCCTCGCCGAGGATGTCTTGCATTTCGGCCTGGCCCTTGGCCACGACCGGCGGCAGCGCGATCCCATCGAGCGAGTCGAACACGGCCTGGCGGTTCGCCGGTGCGCCCTTCTCGAGGTAGGTCGCGAGCTTCGCGTCATCGGAGATCGGCGGAAGCTCCCAACCCGAGTCGAGTCGAACGTCGACCATCGTGTCGGAGGAGGTGAGGAACTCGGCCCACTTGGTGGCCGCCTCGATGTGCTCCGAGGTCGCGCTCACCCCAACCGCGTTGGAGAACACGGCGCTCGCCTGGGTCGTGTTTCCCGGCTCGACCGCGATGTCCCACGCGAAGGGCACATCGGCGACCGAGCCGAATACCCAGATCCCGGTGTGCAGCATTCCGAGCTTGCCGTCGATGAACAAGTTGGTATCGAAGTCGGCGGTGCCCTGGCCCTGCTCGATCGTCGGCATCACGGTGCCGCTCTTGCCGACGAGCCACTCGGCCGCCTCGATCCCCTCGGGCGTGTTGAAGGCGACCGCGGTGCCGTCGGCGTTGAGGAACTCGCCGCCGTTCTGGGCGAGCGCCTTGTAGTACTCGTAGAAGCTCACGGGCTGGTGGTCACCCCACACGCCAGCGGCCTGATCGGTGAGTGCTTCGGCCGCAACCCGCTCGTCCTCCCAAGTCCAGTCGTTCGTCGGGTAGTCGAGGCCGGCGGCATCGAAGAGGTCGGCGTTGTAAAACAGCACGACGCCCGAGAACGAGCTCGGCAGCGCGTACTGCACCCCGCCGGTGGCGTACGCCTCGAGCAGCGAGGGCTTGTAGGCGCCCGCATTCGCCACGTCGATCTCGGCGAGCACGCCATTCGCCTGGTACTGCGCGTAGTTGGCGTACTCGATGTCGAAGACGTCGCTCACGGTGCCCGCGGCGAGGTCGGTTTGCAGAGCGGTGCCGTAGTCGCCGTACGGCAACGTGGTGACCTCGACGGTGATGTCGGGGTTCTCCTCCTCGAACGCGTCAACGATCGCCTGCAGGTTCTCCTCGTTGCCGTCATTCGAGATGAAGTTGCTGTAGCTGATCGTGACGGGTCCCGAGTCGGCCGGGGCCGTACAACCGCTGAGTGTCAGTGCCGCGACCCCGGCGAGGCCGAGGACTGCGGGAAGCAGGTGCTTCATGATGTGCCTATCTCCTTCGATATGGATGTGATGCGGGGGTGTGGGCGACCGAGCTCACTTGAGCCCGGAGCTGGCGACGCCCTGGATGACGTACTTCTGCGCGAAGACGTACAGGGCGAGCATGGGGAGGACACTCACGACCGAACCGGCCATGACGATGTCCCATTCGGTGAGGTATTGCCCCTGCAGCGCGGCGAGCGCGACCGGCAGGGTGTGGAGCTCGGGCGAGCGCAGCACGACCAGAGGCCACAGGAAGCTGTTCCAGCTCCCCATGAAGGCGAAGACCGTGAGGGTCACGAGAGCGGGACGGATGTTCGGCAGGACCACCGAGAAGAAGATGCGGAAGTGCCCCGCCCCGTCGAGCGTCGCGGCCTCGTCGAGCTCCCGGGGCACCTGGTTGACCGCTTGCCGCAGCAGGAAGATGCCGAAGGCGCTCGCGAAGGTCGGCAGGAGTGCGCCGAGGTAGGTGTTGATGAGCCCGAAGGTGCGCAACTCGACGAAGAGCGGCACGATGAGCACCTGCAGCGGGACCATCATGGTCGCGAGGTAGACGGCGAAGACGACGCCGCGGCCGCGGAACGGCAGCCGGCTGAAGGCGTAGGCGGCGGTGGCACTCGTGAACAGCTGAACCAGAGTCGTGGCTGCGGCGATCCCGAGGCTGTTGAGGGCGACGCGCGCGAACGGCCGCTCGGCGAAGAGCCGCTCGTAGGCCGCGAACGACGGGTCGGTCGGGATCAGGGCCGGGGCGACCGTGAGTCCCGCACCGGGCGTGATCGACGTGATGATCGTCCATAGGAACGGGAAGAACATGATCGCGGCGCCGACGATGACCACGGCGTGCAGCAGGATCGCGGTGACGCGACCGGGGCGCGCTCCGAGGCGCGCGACTCGGATGTCGGCGAATGGGGCATCAGCCATACGTCACCCACCGCCTCTGCCCGATGATCTGCACCACGGTGACGCCGAGGATGACGGCGAACAGCATCCAGCTCAGGGCGGATGCCTCCCCCGCGGCTCCGTAGCGGAACGTGAGGTCGTAGATCTGCTGCACGACGACTTGCGTCGATCCACCCGGTCCGCCGCCCGTCATCGCGTACACCTGATCGAAGACCTGGAAGCCGTTGATGAGCGAGATGACGATCACGAAGAAGGTGCTCGGGCTCAACAGCGGAAGCACGACACTGAACAGTCGGCGCCACCAGCCCGCCCCGTCGACGCGCGCGGCATCGATCAGGTCGGGGTCGATGGCCTGCAGCCCGGCGAGCAGGATGACCATGACGAAACCGAGATCCTTCCAGGCACTCGCGAGGATGATCGACGGCATCGCCCACACCGGGTCGGTCCACCAGCCCGGGCCGTCGATGCCGATCCAGTTCAGAACCGTGTTGACGACGCCCGTCGACGGGTTGAGCAGCCAGCGCCAGACGAGCGCGACGACGATCCAGCTCGTCACGACGGGCAGGAAGTAGATGCCGCGCAGGAACGACCGCCCCTTGAGCGCAGTGTTGAGAGCGAGGGCCAGGGCGAGCCCGCCGACGTAGACGAGCGGCAGGTAGCCGACGATGTAATACAAGGTGTGCAGGAAGACATCCGCTGTCTCGGGGTCGGAGAGCAGCTGCAGGTAGTTGTCGATCCCGATGAACTCGGCGGGCGACAGCAGGTTCCACTCGGTGAGGCTCACCCATGCCGCGCCGATCATCGGGCCGATCACGAAGAGCGCAAGCGGCACGGCACTGGGCAGGAGGAAGGCGAGCACGGTGAGGGCGTAGCGGGCGCGCCGCGCCCGGTCGGTCGTCCGTGGTGCGTCGAGCGGCGGAGCGCTGCGGTCGAGCAGGCTCGTCTGCAGATTGCTCACACTCATGCGGGTATCCCCGTCGACGGGGACACGTGTCCGGTGGAGAGTCGGTCGCGCACCAGCTGTCCCTGGTCGCCCGAGACGCCCTCCGAGTCGAAGGGCGTGGCGAGC
>CAZCEE010000209.1:0-4713 GCA_964497165.1 uncultured Schumannella sp.
CAAATACACCGTCTAGCATGTCTAGCGATGAAGCGAAGACCATCGTCGGCATCCATCGCGCGCGGGGCGGGCAGATCCTCTTCGAGGGGGTCGACCTGGTGACGGCGTCGCGTCGGGAGCGGGCCGCGGCACGACGTCGGATTCAGATGATCCCCCAAGACCCGTACTCCTCGCTCGATCCGCGACTCACGATCGGACAGTCGCTCGCCGAGGCGATCGACCCGATGCACGCTCGGGTCCGCCTCCACCGCGGGCGCATCGCGACAGCCCTCGCGACGGTGTCGCTCGGCGCCGACGTGGCCACCCGCTACCCGCACGAGTTCTCCGGGGGTCAGCGGCAGCGCATCGCGATCGCGCGGGCGCTCGTCGTCGAGCCGCAGCTCATCATCGCCGACGAGATCACGTCAGCGCTCGACATGTCGACGCAGAGCGAGATCCTCGCACTCCTGGCGCGGCTGAGAAGCGATCTCGGCCTCACGATGCTCTTCATCTCCCACAACCTCGCCGTGGTGAGTCAGGTGTGCGACGACGTCATCGTTCTGCTCCACGGCGAGATCGTGGAGTCGGGGCCCGTGCGGGAGGTGTTCGCGTCGCCGCAACGCGACTACACCCGGGCGCTGCTTTCGGCGGTGCCGGGCGCCCCGGGCTTCGCCGCCTGATCGCTCAGCTCGCCGCGTCGATCGCGACACGATGCGGCAGCGGGTCGCCGCGCTCCGCCGCGGTGAGGTTGCCGATCGTCGTCGCCGCGATGTTCTCCAGCGCCTCAGCGGTGAAGAACGCCTGGTGCCCCGTGATGAGCACGTTCGGGAAGGTCAGCAGACGCGTGAAGACGTCGTCGTGGAGCACCCGGTCGGAGCGGTCCTCGAAGAACAGCTCGGCCTCCTCCTCGTAGACGTCGAGCCCGAGCAGGCCGATCCGGCCGCTCTTGAGCCCTTCGATCACGGCCGGTGTGTCGACGAGAAGCCCGCGGCTGGTGTTGATGAGGGTCACGCCCTCGCGCATGAGGGCGATGCGGTCGGCGTCGATGAGGTGCCGGGTCTGCGGCGTGACCGGCAGGTGCAGGGAGATGATGTGGCTCTCGGCGAGCAGCTTCTCCAGCTCGACGTACTCGACCCCGAGCGCCCGGCACTCGTCGTTCGGGTAGGGGTCGAACGCGAGCACTCGGCAGCCGAAACCGGTCATGATGCGCGCGAACACCGTGCCGATCTGGCCCGTGCCGACGACGCCGACGGTCTTGCCGTGCAGGTCGAACCCGGTGAGCCCGACGAGTGAGAAGTTGCCCTCCCGAACCCGGTTGTACGCCCGGTGGGTCTTGCGAACCAGAGCCATCAACAGAGCGACCGCGTGCTCTGCGACGGCGTAGGGCGAGTATCCCGGCACCCGCGTGACCGGGATGCCGAGGCGCTCGGCCGCACGCAGGTCGACGTGGTTGAAGCCCGCCGACCGCAGCACGATGTGCCGCACCCCGAGGCGGGCGAGTTCTTCCAGCACGGCCTCGCCGAGGTCGTCGTTGACGAACGCGCACACAGCATCCGCCTCCGCCGCCAAGGGCGCCGTCTCGACCGAGAGGCGTGGTTCGAGGAACACCAGGTCGTGCCCATGACCGACGTTCGCCGCCGTCAGGAACTGCTGGTCGTAGGGCTTCGCGCTGTAAATCGCGACGCGCATCCTGCCTCCGATCCTGACGCCTGCGTCACCACCCTAGGGGTGGCCGATCCGCACGAAGGAAAGGAGGCGCTCCGCCACCGCGGAGCGCCTCCCGATACCTCGATCGAGATCAGTCGACTTCGACGATCCGGCCTTCCCCGCCCGCCGGGTAGTCGGCGGCGGTGACCACTCCGCCGAGCCCGTCGATGAGGTAGGTCTCGAACGCCTCCTGGTAGGTGTACGGAAGCACGACGAACGGCACTCCGGCGAGCGGGTAGCCGTCGCCGCCGCGGAAGGTGAAGTCGTTCGTCGCGAACGAGATCGTGGCCGGCGCGGTGGCGGCCAGTTCCCCGTCGGCGACGATGACGGTGCCGTCATCGAGCACGAGGTCGACGACGCGTTGCCCGGCCGGCTGACTCGCGTCGTACGTGAAGCTGTACCCGGAGGCCTGGCCGAAGCGGCCGTCCGGTTGCAGCACGTCGCCGCTCACGGCGCCCGAGACACCTTGCTCGACGACGGCCACGAACGTCGCGATCGGCAGATCGGGAGCCACGGCCACGAAGTTCGGGAACGGCAGCACCGTGTACGTGTCGAGCAGCGTCAGGTTGCCCGGCGGGATGACGGAAGCATTGCGGATGCCGCCCCCGTTCTGCAGGCCGACGATCGGCGCGGTGATCCCCGCCTCCGCTGCCGCGAGCCCGCCGGCGTAGACGAGCGAGTCGGCGACCAGGTCGCCGAGGTTCGTCTCGACGCTGCGCACGTTGTTGCGGATCCCGTCGAGCGGAACCTCGGTCTGCGCGATCACCGTCTCAGCGAGGGAGGCCACATAGGCCGCGACCGGCTGTTCCACCTGGGCGAGCACCGTCGGGTCGGGGTCGACCACGTCGGG
Source organism: uncultured Schumannella sp. (assembly GCA_964497165.1). Taxonomy (GTDB): domain Bacteria; phylum Actinomycetota; class Actinomycetes; order Actinomycetales; family Microbacteriaceae; genus Pseudolysinimonas_A. Next base: position 2,537 of record CAZCEE010000209.1, read on the forward strand.
TCCCTGGGCGGCGACCGGGATCGCCCGCGAGAGCTCCTCGTCGAACGAGATGATCTCGCCGTCCCGGTCGAAGGTCACCACGAGGCGACCGACGTACTGGTAGAGCCCGGTGGTCGTGACGATCGGCACCTCGTCGCCGTCAGCATCCGTCTCGATCACCGGGTAGTCGCCATACCGGGTCGCGCCCGTCGGCACGATCGGGTCGTCGGCATCCGCCAGCACTTCGCCGCCACCGCCGGCGATGATGATGTCGATGCCGGTCAGCTCAGCGGCGAGCGCGCGTTCGTTGTCGATGTCCTGCAGGTGCGAGACGAGAATCACCTTGTCGACACCGGCCGCCGCGTAGGCGGCAGCTTGCGCGTTCGCGATCTCGGCGAGCGCCGGGTCGACGGTGACCTCGCCGAGGCTCGTGAGCTGCGGCAGATCGGGGGTGGTGAGGCCGATGATGCCGATGCTCTCGCCCTTCACCTTCTCGACGTGGCTCGTGACGATCGTGCCGTCCTCCACCCGGGCGAGCAGTTGCGGCTCGGCTTCGAAGCCGAGGTTGTTCGACACGAACGCCGTGTCGCTGGTCACGTCGCCGAGCCAGTCGGCGAGGTAGTCGGGGCCGAGGTCGAAGTCGTGGTTGCCCAGGGCCGACGCGTCGAAGCCGGCGGCCGAGAAGGCCTGGGCGTCGTAGTTGGCGACCCCGGAGTCCTCGCTCGCCGAGAGGTTCGGCCCGGGCAGGAAGTTGTCGCCGGCCGAGATCGTGATCACGCCGCGCTTGCCGGCGTGGTCGACGCCGCGGTCGGCTTCCAGAGCGAACTGCTCGAGCTGCTGGAAGAGTTCGACGAATCGCGCGGCACCGCCGTAGCTGCCGCCGTCGGTGCCCGTGATCGGCAGGAGCGCGGACTCCATATCGTTGCCGTGCAGCACCGTGAGGGTGAAGTCGGCCTTCGGCCCCGATGGCGGCCCCGCCATCGCGAGAGTCGGCACGGCGCACGCGGCGACCGTGAGCGTGGCTGTCGCCGCGGCGAGCAGCACGCGACGTCGGGGATTCCTGGACATTGGTTCTCCCATTACTTGATCGAAGCGGGTGAGGTTCCGACCCTGTCCGCTGAAGGTTACGAACAGGTGACGATACTTTGACGGTCTACCCCCATTCGGGGGTAGACAGAGTTTACCTTTGAAGGGGACGATTGCCGCCTCACTCTCGGGAAGGACCCAACATGACCTCTCATCTGCCCCGCCGCCGGCGGGCCATCGCGATCGCGTTCGCCGCCACCGCATCCGTGACGCTGGCGCTGCTGCCCGCTCTCGGTGCGAGCGCCGCCCCGCCGACCCAGCCCTTCATCTCCGAACTCCACTACGACAACACCGGCGCGGATGTCGGCGAGTTCGTCGAAGTGCAGATCCCCGCGGGCGGCAGCTCGGCGGGGCTGAGCGTCGTGCTCTACAACGGCTCCACGGGGCTGGCATACGACACCGACCCGCTTCCCGCGGTGACCGCGCCGGCCGAAGCTCCCGCCGTCGCGGTCGTCACCTACTCGGGCACCCTGCAGAACGGTTCCCCCGACGGCGTCGCGCTCGTGTCGAACGGCGCGGTGCTCGAGTTCCTCTCGTACGAGGGTGCCTTCGCGGCTGTCGACGGCCCCGCCGCGGGGACCACGAGCACCGACATCGGCGTCGCCGAGACCGGCAGCGAGCCGGTCGGGCTCTCGCTGTCACGCAGCTACGACCCGGTGGCCGACGCTCTGGTCTGGAGCGCCCGCGCGGCGGCCACTCCGGGCACCGTCAACGCGACGCCGGAACCGGAGGATCCCGAGGATCCCGTCGTCTGCGGCATCCCCCCGACGCATGAGATCGGTGCCGTCCAGGGCACGGGGGCCGCGACCCCGATCCCCGGCCAGCAGGTGACCGTGCGCGGGGTCGTCGTCGGCGACCTCCCCGGTCTCTCCGGCTTCTACCTGCAGGACTCGGATGGCGACGGCGACGCCTCGACGTCCGACGGAATCTTCGTCTTCAGCCCGATCGAGGTCGGCCTCGGCGACACCGTCGCCGTCACGGGCGGCGTGAGCGAGACCTTCGGCCAGACCCAGATCACCTCGCAATCGGATGCCGCGGTGTGCGTCGACGGCGCAGCGGGCGACCTGCCCGCGGCCGCCGCCCTGGATCTGCCCGCCGGCGACGCTGCCCGC
>CAZCEE010000210.1:0-4684 GCA_964497165.1 uncultured Schumannella sp.
TGAAACTCGGTGAGGTCAAGCAGGAGGTCACTCTCGAGCAGGAGCGCAACCGGGTCGCCCGGGATGTGCACGACATCGTCGCCCACTCGCTCGCCGTCGGGATCGCGCAGGCCGACGGCGCCCGCTACGGCGCGAAGAACATTCCCGCCCCGGTTGTCGAGGCGCTCGAGAACATTGCGCTGACGGCACGCGGCGCGCTCACCGACGTGCGGGTGCTGCTCGGCGAGCTGCGCCACAACCAGGAGGCCGGCCCGCAGCCTGGCATGAACGACCTCGACTCGCTCGTGCGCGGCTTCCGCGATTCCGGGCTCGAGGTCGAGTGGCACAGTTACGGCAAGGCGGTCGAACTGACGGATGCCCCCGCGCTCGCCGTCTACCGCATCGTGCAGGAGGGCCTCACGAACGCGCTGCGGCACGGCGACCGCGGGCAGCCGGTGGAGCTGGTCTTCGACTGGGGCGCGGCGAGTCTTGCCGTGATCGTCACGAACGGCATCCCGCGCGGCACGACACTGCCCGCTAACCCGGCCGGCCACGGCATCCCGGGGATGCGCGAACGGGCAGCCCTCGCGGGCGGCGAACTCGAGGCGAGCGACGGCACGAATGGCCGGTTCCGGGTGCGGGCGACGATCCCGTTCACGCCCTCGTCTTCGTTGGCGGGCAGCGCGGTGAGGGCGTGACGGCGGGAGCCATCCGGGTCGCCCTCGTCGACGATCAGCCGCTGTTCCGCGGCGGGCTTCGGATGCTCATCGACTCGCAGGACGATCTCGACGTCGTGGGTGAGGCGGGAGACGGGGCCGAGGCACGTTCGATGGTGAGCGACGCGAAGCCCGACGTGGTGCTCATGGACATCCGGATGCCGGTGGCCGATGGCATCCAGGCCACCGAGTGGATCGTGGCCGACACAGCTGCGTCGAAAACCCCGCCGCGCATCCTCGTGTTGACGACGTTCGACCTCGACGAGAACGCCGCGAAGGCGATCCGGGCGGGGGCGAGCGGTTTCGTGCTGAAAGACGCCGAACCCGAGTTTCTGCTGGCCGCGATCCGCACCGTCCACGCGGGCACCGCGGTGATCGCGCCGGCGGCGACGACCGAGTTGTTCCAGCACTTCGGGGAGCGGGCGCCGCAGCCGGGCGACCCGGCGGTGCATCTCGTCGACCTCAGCGCCCGCGAGCGCGAGATCTTCCTGCTCGCCGCCCGGGGCCTCTCGAATTCTGAGATCGCAAAGGCCGAGTTTGTCAGCGAGGCCACGGTGAAAACTCACATCTCTCGGGTGCTCGCCAAGCTCGGCCTGCGCGACCGCGTGCAACTCGTCGTCTACGCGTTCGAGCGCCGCCTGGTGTGACTCACGCGGCCGGCAGGTCTCGAAGCACGGACTGCACCACGACGACATCCGGCCCGTAGATCTCGTCGAGGTACGACTGGATGCTGCCGTCGTCGTAGTCGACGCTCGCCCAGAGGTAGCCGTTGGCGGGGTACGACGTCAGCACGACGACGTCGGTCCAGGCGGCGAGCTCGTCCTGGATCCGCAGCAGCAGTTCCTCGGAACTTTCGCCCGCGTTCGCCGGGTCGGTGCGCGGGTCGGGTTCCTCCATCATCGGGTCGTACAGAGCGAGCGGGATGGCGGGTTGCGTGGGGGTGAACTGCACGCCGTCCCAGGTTCCGGTCAGCGCGTAGGTACCCCACGTGACGCCCTGCGCCGACTCGTGCATGCCGTCGTCGGGCCACTCCCAGCCCACGACGACGGGTCCTGAGCACTGCGGAGGGTAGGACTCCATGACGGCGCCGAGGCAGAACTGCGCGTCTTCGCCGTCGATCTGCAGCACCGTGCCCTGGCCGATGACCTCGCCGGGCGCGGCGATCGGCTGCGGCCCACCCGGCCCGCCGGGCACAACGTCTCCGTTGCCGGGGTCGGCCGGGGTGGCGCACGCGGCAAGCAGTAACACCTGTGCGGCAAGCAGGATGAGGGCGCGCGACAGTTTCGCACCAGGAAGGGGGCTCATGCACTCAGTCTCGCGAATCCCCGTCGCCCGTCACCAGCCAACGTTTCGCGGGGGTTAAACGTCAGCGAACTAGAGGAGCGGCGCGAGGTCGACGGTGAGCGTGGAGCCGTCGGCCGCTCGCGCCCAGCACTGGGCCAGCAGCACCTCATCGACAACGAAGTCGGCGCTCGCCGAACTCGGTTCGACGACGACTCCGGTCACCAGGTCGGGCCGCGCAGCGATCGCAGCCTGCCAGGTCGCGCACTGCGCCTCGACGATGGCGGCCGCCTCGGCATCCCCGAGGTACACACCGTCCCACTCGGCGGGCATCGGCACCCAGCGCAGGAACTGAGCGGCGTGCGGCTCGGCGCAGGAGATCACCGGGTAGGTGTCTTCGTCGGTGCTGAGGAACTCCGAGACGCAGGCGCCCTCATCCAGCTCGTCCCATGAGAGCGGACCGCCCGCACCGATCGCATCGAACCATCCCTCAGCGAACGCCGGCACCTCGTCGCCGAGCACCGCCTCGTTGGCGATTGCCATCATCGCCGGGATTTCGACGACCGCCTCCATCGGGGTGAACCCCGGTTCGTGAGCGAGGCACGCTCCCAGGCGGGGGTCGCCGATCGTCGCGTAGTTGATGCTCACGTCGAGGTCTTCGGACGGGTCGACGGCGTCGAGGTGCGCGGCGACGAACAACTCGTAGGCGCGGCAGACGCCGGTCACCCACTCGTCGGACTCCGCGATGGCTGGGCCGTCGGTGGTGCCGTACTCGCTCCACTCCGGGGCGGCCGGGATGTCGACGACCCCGACCACCTGGGCGAGGTGCAGCCGGTCGCAGTGCACCACCTCGAAGTAGTACGCGTTGGGGTCGAATCCTTCGGTCGGCAGCGCGTCGGCGTCGAGGCTCGCGGCCAGGCAAGCTCCGGGCTCGAGGTCTTGGTAGTAGATCTCCACCGACCAGTCGGTGCCGGTGTCGGGGGCGGGAACACACGCCGTCAATGCCGCGAGGGAGGTGAGTGCGAGGGCGGCGAGAGCCACGCGGAACGTGCCGATCACCGAGCCTCCGAACGCGCTAGTCTCTGAACCGTCCGACGCATCCGGTCGAACTGGACCGCACACTACCAGTCAGGCAGCTCGCAGTTCATAGGCGCAAGGAGCAGGCGTGACCGTCCCGAACGAGCGTGGCTCCCGGTGGGCCGGGGGAGACATCCTGCTGCTCGTTGTTGCGATCGTGCTCGGCGTCGTCGTCGCAGCTCTCGTCGCGGTCAGTACGCTCATTTCGCTCGGCACGGCGCGCGAGGCGGAGGCTCGCATCGGGGCGAGCTTCGAACTCGCCGACCTGCGTGAAGGCGACTGCGTCTCGGAGCTGCCGCAGTACGTGCCGACCGACTTCACCGTCGTCGACTGCGCAGCGCCGCACGCCGCCGAGTTCGTGTTCTTCGTCGACCAGACCGACGCCGTCGACAGCAACCTCGGCGATCGCGCACTCGCTGCCCTCGCCGACACCTACTGCGACACGACGTTCACCTACCGCATCAACATCTCCGAGGATGTCGACGACCTTCCGAATGCCGCAGTGAACGGGTACGTCGGCTCACGCGCGACCTTCGCGGGCGGGACGCGGTTCCAGTGCTTCCTGTTCAACACGACCGGCGAGCCCCTCGTTGGCGCATACTACGTCGACGACGACTACTGACTCGCGGGACGCGGGCTAGATGATGCGGGCGAACCCGATTACTACCGCGACGGTCATGATCACGAGCGCCACGACATTGAGTCCGAGCTTCATGCCCCGGCGTTCGGTGGTCGACGCAACGGTGAGCAACAACAACGCTGCTGAGTAGATGACCGAAGCCCCGGTGAGCCGGGAGCTGATCGAACCGTATTGCCGAGCCTGTTCGTAGACGTCCTGAATGCGGTCCTGGAAACCTGTCGTGGCGACCCTGAGCTCGGCCTCATAGCGCTGATCGATCGGCAGCACGTCCGTGCCGTAGCCCTGAGCCTGGAATCGGCGGGCTGCGTCGAGCCACTGCTCAGAGAGGAGCCCGGTGAGCGGGCTGCTATCGAGGGTCTCACCGCTCGCCGCGATCTGTACCCACACCTGGGTGTCGGTGAGGTGATTGGCGAAGGCGTTCTGCGACTCGTTGATCGCGGCGGTGGTCATCCGATTGGCGAGCGAGTCCCGCTCGTTGGCGCGGTCGGAGTACTGCGACGCCTGGAACGCCGAGAACGCGATCAGGAGAGAGACGATGCCGAGAAGGATGGCGGTGAACACGCTCGCGCTGCGCAGAAGCCGCGCGAGGACCCGCGCGAGCGCGGGCGACCAGCGCCGGCGGGCGGCAGTCGGTTCAGGGCCGGGGGCAGTCATCTCGGCGCTAGTGTATGGGCTATGTCGAGCGAGCCGCCCCCCTGGGTGCAGCCCGAAGTAGCCCCGCCGCCGCTCACCCGGCGGCGCGTCGTGCTCCTCGTCGTCACCGGGGTGCTCATGGTCGCCGCGGTCGTCGCAGCCCTCATGCTGAGGTCGGCACTTGATGCTGTCGTCGCGACCGAGAGCACCGGTCCGGCCGAGTCGGTGACCGTCGACATCCCGAACTGCAACGCCGAGTTCCCCGAGTGGATCGACAGTCTCATCGAGACCGAGTCGCCGCGCATCGTGCAGGTCTACGGAAGCGGCCCGGTCCCCTCGGCCGCCTACCGGCATCCCG
>CAZCEE010000211.1:0-4654 GCA_964497165.1 uncultured Schumannella sp.
GCCAGCATGATTACTTGTCGTCGCCCTCGGCGGCGGGAGCCTCTTCGGCGGCGGCCTCAGCGGGCGCCTCCTCGGCAGGAGCCTCGTCGGCAGGAACCTCGACGGGAGTCTCCTCGACGGGCGCCTCGACGGGAGTCTCGTCGGCGACGGGCGCCTCGACGGGCGCTTCGACGACCTCGGCGACGACCTCGGCGGCGGGAGCCTCCTCGACGGGAGCCTCCACCTTCGGGGCCTTCTCGGCCTTCGGCTTCAGCACGGGCTTCTTCTTGTCGTCGATCGAGAAGACCGGCTTGGGCTCCTTGACGCGAATGGTGCTCTTGGCACCCTTCTCGCCCTTGAAGGTGCCCCAGTCGCCCGAGAGCTTCAGCAGCGCGGTGACCTGCTCGGTCGGCTGCGCGCCGACGCCGAGCCAGTACTGCGCACGCGCGGAGTCGATCTCGATGAACGACGGGTCTTCGGTGGGGTGGTACTTGCCGATCTCTTCGATGACGCGACCGTCGCGCTTGGTGCGCGAGTCGGCGACCACGATGCGGTAGTACGGGGCACGGATTTTGCCGAGCCGCTTCAGGCGGATCTTGACAGACAAGAGTTCTCCAGAGTGTGTGCGTTTGACGGGCGAACTGCTCCCGTGTGCGTGGGGCACACTCGGCAGGAAAGTTCTAGTGGAGGTCATCGGCATCGGATAGAGGGTCGGACGCCGGGACCCAACGGACCATTCTGGCAGATTCTCGCTGCCCCTGCGACCATCGAAGTCAGGTGCGACGGATGAAGATCACGACTCCGCCGCCGAAGACCAGCGCGAGCAGCGCGATGCCCACCCACAGCAGCCACCAGAAATCAGGTGCGGATGCCTCGGCCGGCACGTCAGGAGTGGCCGCGTCGGGTGAGGGGCTGGCTGATGGACGCGGGGTCGACGACGGCGTCGGCGTCGGGCTCGGAGTCGGAGTGGGGGACGCGACGACATCCATCGCAGTACTCGAGGAGCCGCCCGTGCGCGGCCGCGGCGGCACCGAGCCGCCCCCACCACTCGACGGAGTCGGCTCTGCACCGCAGCCGACGTGCGTGGAGGGGTCGAAGAGTGAGGTGACGACGACGTACGCCTCGCCGCTCGGGATCGTTGAGGTGTCGATGAAACACCGGTCGGTCTGGTCGAGATCCGTTGGGAAGCCACCCGTGAACGACCCGGCGATCGACTGGTCGATCTCGAGCCACACACCCTCGTAGCTGAACCGCAGCCGATACTCGCCCGCCGAGGCCAACGCGACCTCCCAGGAGGGATCGGAGGTCACGGAGTCGATCTCGACCCACCCGCCAGCCACCGGCCGGTAGACATGCACGTCGACGTCTGGAACGGGTGTGCCGCCGGAGTCGAGGTCGCCCGTTCCCGTGAAGCCGAACAAATACGCGTCGGGTTCGAGCAGGTGAAAATCGATGCCCGTCGGTCCCGATGCGGGCGGAGCGGGCGCGATGACAGCGTCGTAGTCGCAGGTGCAGTCTTCGTGGTCAAGGTACCTCTGCGACGGCCAGTCGGAGTGCATCGCTGAAACGATGTAGGTGCGCCCGGCCGCGACCTTGAGGATGTACTCCCCCGAGGTGTCCGACGTCGCCTCGAACGGAAACTCCATCAGCCAGTCAGTCGCCAACACGATGTCTTCAGCGTCGGCGTAGATCGTCGCGCCGTCGACCGGCGAACCGTTGCCGGTCACCGTCCCGGAGATGTACTGCGCCTCGATGAGATCCACGACGCCTGTATCGACATCGTCAGCCGAGTCCGCGTCGAGCCAAGTGACGTCGGGGTACTCCTCGTTCAGTTTCTCGCCTAGGTAGCCGTCGATGTATTCGACTGTGTCGTCGACATCGAAGTGCAGCGTATAGCGACCGGATGGCGCAGTTCCGACGGGGTCGGCGTCGAGCGGATCGGATGTGAACGAGGGTCCGGTCAGAGCAAAGTCGTCGATGAGCAGGCCGCTTGAGCTGCCGTCGTCGTAATAGACGGCGACCTGCGTGCCGATCAGCGAAGCGTCCCAGTTGTCGATGGTCCCCGAGATCGTCCACGTGCCGGGGGCGGAGGAGGCGGGGGCGGCCATGGCGACCGGGACGAGGGCGAGGGCGCCTGCGCAAACGATGGCGAGCGCTCGACGGCGAGGCGTCAAACGGGGCTCGGCGCTGCGGAACATCGGGGCCTCGATCTGCGGGATTGCCTCACTTTAGCGGGCGCGCGCCCCCTCCGTTTGCCCGGGCACAATGGCGCGCGGGCGGCGCCGTGAGACCGCAACTCCGAGGAGGCAGATGACGCCGCCGGCGAGGGCGAGCGGATGCGGGATCTCACCGAACGCGATGAAGCCCATGACGGTCGCGAGGGGCGGCGAGAGGTAGCTGGCGATGCCGAGCTGGCCCGCCGGCATGCGGCTGAGCGCGTACGCCCAGGTCGTGAACGCGAGAGCCGTCGGCACGATCCCGAGGTACACGGTGCCCCACCAGGCGGATGCCGGGGCGACCGCGAGCTGCTCCACCAGAACCCCGGCGAACGGCAGGCACACGACGAGGCCGATCGCGCAGCCGAGGAACGTCGCCTGAATCGCCGGGATGCGTCGCACCACCGGTTTCTGCGAGATGACCCCGATCGCGTAGGTGACGGCGGCGACGAGGGCCAGCAGCGCCCCGACGAGGTCGACAGGATGTGCGCCGCCTTGCGCGAGCATCGTTCCGACCCCGATCAGAACGACGCCCGCGAATGCGACGGCAGCGCCGATCGCGAGCCATTTCGGGATGCCTTCGCCGAGGAAGATGCCCGCGCCGAGCGCGATGAGGATCGGCCCGATGCCGACGATCATCGCTGCGGTGCCGGCATCCAGCGTCTGTTCGGCCGTGTTGAGGGCGACGTTGTAGGCGCCGAACCAGGCGACGCCGTAGATCGCCAGCTGCCCCCACTCGCGCCGCGTCGGCCAGACCCAGCGGCGGGCGATCAGCACGGCGATGCCGAGCGCAACCACGCCGACGGCGAGACGGCCGAGGGCGAGCGGGCCGCCATCGAGATACGGACCGACGCCGCGGATGACGACGAACGCGCTGGCCCAGGCGAGGAAGGTGAAGACGACCGCGCCGAGCAGAAGCCATCGGGAGGAGGTCATCCGCTCACGCTACGAGGGGCCACCGACGCCGCACAGTGCCGCAGCGGTCAGCCCTCGACGGAATCCCGCCAGGCGAGGAGTCGTTTCAGCATGCTGATGTCGTTGTCAGCGTTGATCGCGAACTCGAAGAGAGTGACGCCGAGCTCGCGGTAGACGTCGAGAACCGAGAGGTCGCTCGACCCCATCCCGCGGATCGAGGTTCCCGTCGACAACTCGACCTCGGCGATGTCGCGACCGACCTCCTCGCACCAATGCCGCAGCACGTCGCGCTTGCGCACGAACGTGTCAGGGTCGGCGAATGAGTGCCAAATGTCGGCGTGTTCGGCGACGATCTTGAGCGTCTTCTGTTCACCGCCGCCGCCGATGAGGATCGGGATGTCGCGGGTAGGAGCCGGGTTGAGCTTCGCCCAGCGTTCGCGGATGCGCGGCAGATCGACGGCGAGCGCGTCGAGGCGCGAGCCCACGGTGCCGAATTCGTAGCCGTACTCGATGAAGTCGCGTTCGAACCAACCCGAGCCGGTCCCGAAGATGAACCGGCCACCCGAGATGTGGTCGAGCGTGCGCGCCATGTCGGCCTGCAGGTCGGGGTTGCGATACGCGTTGCAGTTCACGAGCGGGCCGAACTCGACGCGCGAAGTCTGCTCGGCGATCGCGCCGAGCATCGTCCACGCCTCGAAGTGCAACCCGTCGGGGTCGCCGGTCAACGGAAAGAAGTGATCCCAGTTGAAGATGATGTCGACGCCGAGGTCTTCGAGCTGGCGGACGGTGTCTCTGATGAGCGTGTATGGGGCGTGCTGATTGGAGACCTGCACGCCCACCCTGACGGGGTGACGCATCCCTGGTGCGGTCATCCCGTCAGCCTAGGGGGGCGGACGGAACTTTCTGTCACTTCTTGTGGGGCTCGGTCAGCGGCCGAGCATCTTCTGCAGGGCCGCGAGCTCTTCGGGTGTCGGCGGGGCCTTCGCGGCTCCCCCACCACCGAGGCCGAAGCCGGTGCCTCCACCGGCTGCAGGCTTGACTCCTTCGGAGCGGGCGGCATCCTCGGCGGCACGCTTCGCGGGGTTGCCGCTGCGCGAGGCCTTCTTCTGCTGCTGCTTGCCCTTGCCCGGGCGGCCGCCGCCGAAACCGGCCCCCGGGATCGGCCCCATGCCCGGCACCTGCGGCACCCCGCCCTTCGCGACGGTCTTCATCATCTTCGCCGCCTGCTCGAACCTGATCACGAGCTGGTTCACGTCGGTCACAGTGGAGCCGGAACCCTTCGCGATGCGCAGTCGTCGCGAGCCGTTGAGCAGCTTCGGGGTGACCCGCTCGGCGGTCGTCATCGACTGGATGATCGCCTCCGTGCGCACGATCTCGCGCTCGTCGAAATTGTCGAGGGCTTCGCGCATCCCGCGGGCGCCCGGCAGCATCCCGAGCATGCCCTTGAGCGAGCCCATGTTGCGCAGCTGCTGCATCTGCTTCAGGAAGTCGTCGAGCGTGAAGCTGTCGGTCGCAAACTTCTCGGCGACCTGCCGCGCCTCCTC
>CAZCEE010000212.1:0-4613 GCA_964497165.1 uncultured Schumannella sp.
TGAACTGTGACTATGGCCACCATCGGATCCGTGGTGTGGGGAGTGCGCGACATCCCGCGCGCGATCGAGTTCTGGTCGGCGGCGCTTGACTATGAGCTCCTACGGCCGCCCGACGACGACTGGGCGGTCCTGCAGCCGCACGAGGGGCAGGAGGGCATCCAGCTCTCGCTCAAGCTGACGAACTCCGATGGACCGCATCGGCACCACCTCGACCTGTTCAGCGACGACCAGGCCGCCGACGTCGAGCGCTTCCTCGAACTGGGCGCCGATCCCGTCGACTGGGAGTACGAGGCCGATGCCGACTACGTGGTGCTGAGCGACCCCGACGGCAACCGCTTCTGCATCGTGCAGCTGTAGCGCCTCGTGTCGCATCCTGAACCCACCGGGCAGCCGCGCTGGACCCCGCTCGCGATCGTCTACCTCGCGCTCGCGATCCTCGGCCTGATTGCCACCTGGACGTTCAACATCCTCGCGATCGTCGCAGGCACGGACTTCATCGGCGAGTGGGCGACGAACGGCTTCGCCACGCAGTCGCTGCAGGTCGACCTGCTGATCCTCGCGGTCGCGATCGGCGTCTTCCTCGTCATCGAGGCGCGCCGCATCGGGATGCGCCACGCGTGGCTCTTCCTGCCGCTCTCCGCGGTGACGGCGGCCGCGTTCGCGATGCCGTTGTTCCTGGCACTGCGGGAGAGGAAACTGTCCGCATGACTGATGCCCTGGGCGAATTCGGCCGGATCGTCGAGACCCTGGGGTCCGACGTGGAACGCAAACAGATGATGGGGTCGCCGATCCTGATGCGTGAGGGCAAGATGGTCGCCTGCCTCGACGGCGACCTGCTCGCGGTGAAGCTCGGACGCACCCGGTCGGAACACGCCGAGGCGCTCGCTGTGCCCGGGGCGGACACGTGGTCGCCACAGGAGGGCCGCCGAGCGTTCACCGACTGGGTCGGGATGCCGGTGGAGCGAAGGGACGTCTGGCTCGACTGGGTGCGCACCGCCATCGACCTCGCCGACGAGGCAGCACTGACCGCAGCGTCGAAACCCGCCAAGCCCCGCACTGCGAAACCCGGAGGCGGCGGAGGCGGCAGCGGGATCTAGCCGTCGCGGCTAGTTGCCCGAGAAGTAGCGCCGCCGCAGGTACCGGTCCGACCCGGAGTCGAAGTAGCCGGTCTCGGCCCACCGCGTCGATTCGTGCAGATAGTTCGGCTGGAAGGCTGCATCGAAGCTGCGGCGGTTCTTCAGGGCGAGCGACTCGCGGAATGCGTAGTGGCTGAACAACCGCATGAACTCGCCGAGATAGACGTCGGCGACCGCCGGGGCACCGCGGATCACGAGCATGTTCTCGTCGTTGCTCTCGGTCGACGCCTTCGAGAAGTTGGCCGACCCGATGACGATGAGCGGATCAGGGCCGAGCGGGTCGACGAGCATGTACTTCGTGTGCACGTAGAGAACGTGGGCGTCACCCGTCGCACGATCGGTCTCGGCGAGCCACCGGTCGAAGGAGTTGAGTTCGATCTTGGCGCCGACGGCGATCGTCGTGTTGGGCAGCCGACGGATGCGGTCGATCGTCTTCGACTGTTCGACGAACGTCCTGCCGTTGCCCTTCTTCTCCATGAGGGCGAAGCGCAGCGCCCGGTCGGGCCGGTCGTAGGCCTCGACGAACCGGGCGTCCATCCCGAACGCGAAGGTCATGAACAGGCCGCGCTTGGCCGCCTTGGCGCGCGATGCGTACCAGTCGAGCACCTCGAGTCCGAGGCGCGGCGAGAACACGACATCCGTGTCGGAGGCTCCCGCTGCCGGCTGCGCGGGCGGCCGCGGCGAGAGCGCGGTCACGGCGGTCGCCGTCGGCTTGCGGGTGAGGTCCGCGTCGAGGATGTCCCAGTACGCCCGGTAGGAGGCGGCGACTGCGGCATCCCGCACGATGTGGGCGTTGTTCGAGTGCCCGAAGATGCCGTTCTGGGAGAGGTTGGTCGAGCCGGTCCACACCTGCGCCGGCTGCCCGGCGGGTGAGAAGACGAAGAACTTGTTGTGTGCGAATCCGCCCGATCGGTTTCGCGGCTTGCAGAGGCCGGCGATCCCGCTGGTGGCAAGCGCGGCCTCGTTGCCGACCCGCCCACTGTCGGCGTCGTACAGCACCGTGATCGCGGCTCCGCGGTCACGGGCGGCGGCGAGCGCGGCGTGGATGCGGGGACTCTCGAACTCGTAGAACGCGCCATGCAGTTCGTCGCCGGCACCCGCCTGAGCAAGGAACGATTCGAGTCCTTCGACAAGGCCGCGCGACAGCCAGTCGTAGGCGGCCTCCCCGACCTCGTCGGGCGGCCGGTTCTGGAATCGGCGCGCGTACTCCTGCGAGGCGATCGCCCCGCGGTTGAAGAACACCGCGTGCCGACCCTGGTCGACCTGCTCGGTCGTCACCGTCACCTCGACCCGCGCGTCGTCGACGAGCGCGCTCGGCTGCCCTTTCCGCGCGACGACCCGATAGGTGTAGGTCTGGCCGGGTGAGACCGAGTAGTCGGCCCACTGGAAGGTCTGAAATGGATGCTTCCTCGAGGAACGTCCCACACCCGGCGGCGGATGAGCCTCGACCGACTCGAAGGTTTTGAGCCCGGTGAGCCACTCGACCTCGCCGTCCGAGTGGCGATGTCGCCGGATCGCGAAGCCGAGCACCTTGCGGGTGCGGATGCGACCGAGCGACAGGTCCCAGCCGAGTGTCACAACGAAGCTGCCGGCGACCGCCAGCACCTCAAGACCGTCGGAACTCCCAGTGCTCCGCATGAGCTCAGGCTATGCCTGCGGGCGACGCCGCGCAGTCCTCATTCCGTAGGACCGAGGCTAGAGATCTAGCTCGACCTTCAGCGTCGCAGTGTCGCCCGCCTCGACGCCTTCCGCCTTGCGTACCGCCTTCTTGAGCGGGAGCACGTAGACCCCGGCCTTCGCATCCGGAAAGATCGACGTCTTCCACACGGTCGCGCCGAGCGTGGCGGTGACCCGTACCGACCCGAATCCGCGGGGGAGGGCACCGGCGATCTCACGGATCTCGGCGGATGCCTCCTGCGGAAGACTCACGAAGATCCACGAGTCACCCTGGCGCGCATCCCACAGCCACAGCTCGGCGTCGAACAGGTAGATCACGTCGCCACGCTACGCAGGGGAACCACATCGCGCACGCGCGGCTCGATGGGGGAGACCTGCTGGTCGGTGCCGGGCAGCCACAGCCGTCGCGACTTCACCCGCCCCTGCCAAGCCGACGCCACCGACCCCACGGTGACCTGACGCGCGGTGAGGTGCCCGAATCCCGACCCGAGCCCCGCCCAAGCGCTCTCGGAGATCGACAGGGCGGCATCCGCCTGCGGCCACTCGCCGAGCGCGACGAGCACCGCCTCACGCTGCCGCAGCCGCGCGGCGAGCTTGCCCGCCGCCGCTTCGGGCACCCGGGAACGGCCGTCACGCACGGGCGGCTTCACGAGCACGACCGAGACGACATCGACGAGCGCCGAGATCACCGACATCCACTGCTGACCCGGATGCGGCACGAGCACGAGCCGCTCGAGGTCGATCCCGAGGCCCGCCGCCGCCTCCGCGCCGAGATCGGGCACGCCGACGATCGCGCACCAAGCTCCAGCTGCGCTCGGCCCCTGCAGCAGCGCGAGGGCGAGCGTCGTCGACGCCGCCACCTGGTACCGACCGCCGGCCGCGAGCGCTCCGCCGGGCAGCAGGTCGGCGAGCGCCGCATGGGTCGGGATGGCGCGGGTGTCGAGGCGGTTGCGCTGCATGCCACGGATGCGTGCCTGCAGGTCACGAATGACATCGGCGTTGCTCGGGGGAGCGTCGAGCACGACGGCAGCCGCCGTCGCTGCACTCGACTCGAACATGTGTTCGATTGTGCCACCGTCAGCCGACAGACGCCACGGTCTGTTCGCGACATGTCGACGGTCCCCACCTCGAATTATCTGAGTGGCAGCCGTCGCACGCGCACGTGATCCGCACTGACACCACGACTCCGCCCAAGAGATCGGCCTCCAATCCCGGCAGGTTCGCCAGCAATAGCGCTGCCTGTGCTGGGGGCTTGAGCTGATCGCCTGAGCGCAGTAACACGAGCGACGGCGCGGTGCCGCGACTCAAAGCCAGCAGTGTTGTGAAGTCACTATCCGCCGAGATGATCGCCCGGTTCTCTGCGACGGCAAGCGTGCTCACGTCGAGATCGGGTGCGCCGCCGAGACCATGCTCAAGGACGTGCGTTACGTCGACTCCGCCCTCACGGAGTAGTGCAGCGACGCGCGGTGACAGATTCTCGTCGACCAGGAACTTCATGCAGCGACGAACGGACGTTCCTGGGGCATCGACTCCGCTGCGAACGCGAGCGCCGCATACACGTCATCGCGCGTGAGCGACGGATAATCTCCGAGAAGCTCATCGACAGTAGAGCCAGCAGCAAGCTGACCCAAGACCGCCGACACCGTCACGCGCGTACCGCGAATCGTTGGTACGCCCGCCATGACGGCAGAGTCTGCAGTGATTCGGTTGGCGCCCATGGCGTTGAGTTTACCGTCGATCTCCGAATTGCACGGGATCCACAGAGGGCGAAAGTCGTCGACGCAGCCACCTGGTTCCGTC
>CAZCEE010000213.1:0-4610 GCA_964497165.1 uncultured Schumannella sp.
CGTAGGACTCGCGCAGGGCGGGCCACCACGCCCGGCGCGCCGGCAACTGGGTCCAGTCGTCGCGCGCGTAATAGGTGGCGCCGGCCGCCCAGTCGAACGGACTGTATCCGGCGGCGAACGGGCTCGCCGTGATGACGGCGACGTCGGTCATCCCGTGCTCGCGCGCGGCTGCGGCGAGGGCGGCGTCGTACGCGCGCCCCTGGCGTTCGAGGCCCGACACCGAAAACGGATCGATGCGACCCCAGATGACCGGTGCGACGTGGGCACGGCCGGCGGCGGCGGGGAACGGCGCATCGTGTCGCCCGAGGAGGCGCTTGGCCAGGCGGCGCACTCCGTTGCGGGGCGGGTCGGCGATGACCAGTTTGCGCACCTCCGGATGCTCGAGCAGCGTGAGGGCGAGCCGGTCGGGCGGGCGGGCCATGCCGCGGGCGACCGCATCCGACCAGGTCTCGAAGGTGAAGGTGAAGACGACGTCGCGCTCGCTCATGCGGCCGCCCCGAAGATGAGCGCCCGCGCGGCGGGGTAGCCGGGCAGCCAGTCGTCACGGTGCTCCCAGGCGTGCGCCCACATCCGGTCGCGCCGTCGGGTGAGGGTCTCCAGGCCGGCGCGAAGCCGTACGCCGACGACCAGCATCCCCACCCCGATGCGGGCGCGCAGCGGCGACCAGGCGGAGCGCAGGAGCGTGACCTTGCCGGCCAGCACCATCGTCATCTTGCGACCGCGGGCGCCCGTCGATGCGCCGACCGCGTGCACAATCGACGCCTCAGGCACGATCACCGGACGCATTCCGGCACGGGCGGCGCGCAGCGAGAACTCCGCGTCTTCGCCGTAGAGGAAGAAGCGCTCGTCCATACCACCGATCCGGTCGAAGTCGACGCGACTGACGAGCAGCAGGCAACCCGTGACGACCGGCACCTCGCGCACCGTGTCGCGCGGCCAGCGACCGAGCGACTCCGGATCGAACACCGACGATCCGGCGAACGCCGTCGAGAGCCCCATGGCGAAACAGGCGAGCGACCACAGCGTCGGGGCACCCCAGCACGACGACGGGTCGAGCACGCCGTCCTCGCGGAACGTGCGCCCGCCGTAGACGCCGTGTTCGGGGTGGGCGCGGGCGAAACTCAGCAACGCGGGGAGTGCCCCCTGGCGTACGACGGTGTCGGGGTTCAGCAGCAGCAGGTACTCCGCCATGCTCGCCCGTGCTCCGAGGTTCACCGCACGCGCGAAGCCGAGGTTGTCGCCGGAACGCAGCACGGTCACGCCCGGGAACTCGCGCTCGATGGCATCCGCCGAGCCGTCGGCCGAGTCATTGTCGACGACGACGACCTCGGTGGCGGGGGCGGGAGGATGCGCGAGCAGCGACCGCACGCAGGCGAGGGTGCGCTCCCGGGTGTTGTAGCTGACGATCAGCACGGCCACGTCGGCGTTCATCGGTCGGTCTCCTCGTCGGGTGCGTGCTCATCGGGCTCGGGTCGCATCCCGATGACTTTCGCCGGGATGCCGCCGGCGATGCAGTCGGGTGGCAGGTCGCGGGTGACGACGGCGCCCGCGCCGACGATCGCCCCCGCGCCGATCGTCACCCCCGCCGTCACGACGACGTTGGCACCGAGCCACACACCGTCGCCGATCACGATGTCCCGCTCGACCTTCGGCTGGTCCATGACCGGGGTGCCGCGCACGATCCCGTAGTTGGAGGCAGTCACGACAACCCCGGGGGCGAGCAGACACTTCTCGCCGAAGACGATTCGCCCCGTCGCGTTGCCCGCCCAGATCACCGAATGCTCGCCGATGTGGGTTCCGGCACCGATCTCGATGCGTTCGGCATTCCGGAACGAGACGTTCGGGGCGAAAGTCACCCCCGGCCCTCGACGCAGCCGAGCGCGCTGGTGCGTGTGGCTGTAGGCCGTGAAATGCGCAAGGCGCACCTGATGCAGCCACGTCCTCGGATCGAGGACGGAACGCAACGCTCCCCCGAGCGACGCCATCTAAGGACCCCCATCAACCTTCGCCGCTCGTGCGGCCGTCGGGTCTAGCGTCACGCGTTCGGGGGGTCCAGCGCACCCCCGATGCAGTGGATGTCCAGGAAGTTCCCAGTTGACATCGCACCCGACCACCTGCCTACGGTGAGGGCAGGGGTGGCCCCCGTTGGGGTGACAGGGGCCGACCGGCAAGGACGCCGATTCGCTGGAATCCAGGGGTGCGCAAGCACCCGAATCGACAGTTCAACCGGGGGTACGAAATGAATCTCACCAATATGTTCCGCGTCATCGGGCGCCACAAATTTCTGTTCGTGTTGGGGATCCTCGCCGCACTCGCCGCGGCGCTGTTCACCGCCTTCAAGTTGGAGACGGGGACGTTCATGCAGGGGACGCTCGAGCCGCGCACGCAGATCGAGTACCGCGCCTCGACCCACATCCTCGTGAGCGACCCGGTGTCGGTCTTCTCGTCGCGCAACGCGACACAGGCCGTGGTCGACGGCACGACCGCCGCGAGTGCTCGTGACCTCTCCTCGCTCACCGTCGTCTACGCGTACCTCGCGTCGAGCGACGAGCTGCTCGCGCAGGTCGAAGAGCAGGTGGGGCCCTTGGGTCCCGACGAGTCACTCACTGCGCAGCAGCGCACGACCCAGCCGACGGCCCAGACGAACACCGGCACCTACCGACTACCGATCCTCGACATCATGGGCACGTCGTCTGACCCGGCACGCGCCGAAGAGATCTCGCGGGCGGCGGCGACGCTGTTCCAGGACTACGCGATGGCACAACAGGATGCCGCCGGCGTGGAGCCGGAGTCGCGGGTGCAGCTGCCCATCATCGACCAGCGGTCGGCGCAGGCCGTCGACGGCACCAACCCGGCCCTGCCGGTGGTTGCCGTCGGGCTCGGGGTTCTGCTCGGATTCCTCGCCCTGATCTTCGCGGTGGACAACGCCCAGGCTGGTCGGCGCGACGCCGCGACGGTGTCGCCGGCGCGCGAGCCGATCCCGTCGCCTCTGCCCGCATCGGCCGTGAGGACCGGACCGACTGCCGTCCCGCAGCCGACCCCCGTCCTGCGGCCGACTCCCGTCGGGGCGGGTCAGGTCGCCTACCGCCCGGCACCCCAGCAGCAGGCACAGGAGGCCCAACAGCCGCAGCACGCCCACGTGTCGGATCCGATCGGCGGGGCCGATTGGACGGGCCAGCCGGCGCACCGGTGACGACGCGGACCGGTGTGGACGACGTCGGCGCCGAACAGCGCGTGCGGGCGATCGTCGGCACGGCCCTGCTGCTGACCGCGGCGGGGGCGGGCATCTTCTTCGCCGACCCGTTCACCGCGGGGGCCCTCATCGGGCTCGTCGCGTGCCTCTACCTGTTCCGAACCGCCATCTTCAGTTGGCCGGGTGCCGTGATCGCGCTCGTCGTCGCGATCTGCCTCGTGCCCGCCCGCCGGTACACGCTCCCGGTGAGCCTGCCGTTCGCCGCCGAGCCCTACCGCATCGTCATCGTGCTGCTGCTCGTGATCGTCATTCTGGCGCTGCTGCTCGACCCCGCGTTCCGGTGGCGCCGGCTCGAGTTCGGCGGGCCGGTCGCGTTCTTCTTCGCGACGCAACTCGTGTCGATCGCCGTCAACGTGCCTGGGCTCGTCGACCTCGGGCTCGCCCCGAACGCCGTCATCAGCTTGTTCAGCCTGCTGGTGATCTGTGCCGTGTTCGTCGTCGCGCGGCAGATCTTCCGCTCCCGCGCGATCATGCGGTTCACGATCATGGCGACGGTCGTCTGCGGGGCGATCGTGGGCGCGCTCGCCACCGTCGAGCGCGTCACCCGACAGAACCTGTTCCTCGAGTTCTTCTCCGCGCTGCCGCTGCAGCGGCTCTCCGAGGAGGAGTCGCTGTTCGTCAAAGAGGGCACCGCCCGAGCGTTCGCGTCAGCGCAGCATCCGATCGCCCTCGCGGTGTTCCTGTGCCTGCTGATCCCACTCGGGATCTACCTCGCCCGGCACGCGAACTGGCCGCGGAATCCGGTGTCGCGCGAGTTCCTCTGGATGGGCTGCACGATGCTCATCGGGCTCGGGATGGTCTCGGCGGTGTCGCGCACGGCGTTCGTGTCGCTCGCCGTGATGCTCGTCGTCGCGGTGCTGCTGCGCCCCCGGCTGTTGCCGAAGGTGGTGCTGTACGGCGCCGTCGCGGTCTGCGCGGCACTACTGGTCTCGGCGCGCAACGTGCTCTCGATGGTCACGGAGCTGCTCGACCCGCAGGCGCTCATCGAGTCGCAGCTGACCTCGCCCGGGTGGACCGGCTCGGGGCGCCTCGCCGACCTCGGCCCGAGCCTCGACGAGGCCGCAGCTCGACCGTTCACCGGCAGCGGGCTGGGTAGTCGGGTGACGATGGGCGAGGGAGCGAACGCCTTCATTCTCGACAACCAGTACCTCTCGACGCTGCTCGAGTCCGGCGCTCTGGGCGTCCTTGGGATGCTCGTGCTGCTGCTCGTGCCCACGGTGCGGCTCGCGCTGTTCTCGCGGTGGCCGGCCGAACGGATCGGCGGGGTCGCGCCCGACGAGCGCCGTGACCTCGCAGCGGCGGTTGCGGTGTCGATCGCGGGCTACGTCGTCGCACTGTTCTTCTTCGATGGTTTCTC
>CAZCEE010000214.1:0-4590 GCA_964497165.1 uncultured Schumannella sp.
CGGGTGGGTCTCGGTCGCGGCCTTCTTCGCGCGGCGACCACCGATCAGCAGCAGCACCTGGTTGCCCGCATCGGCGACCGAGTGCACGCCCTCCGCGAGCATCGACGCCGAGCCCGAGATCGCCGCCGCCACGAACTTCGTGACCGCGATACCGCTGTTCGCCAGCAGAGCCGCGATGACCGCCTTCGTGCCGCCCTCAGTGCTCATGCTTTCAAACCTACACTCGGCATATGAGTGGAAATCTCCCGCGCATCGCCATCCTCGGAGCCGGGTCGATGGGGGGCGCGATCCTCGCCGGGCTCGTCGATTCGGGCCTCGCGGCCGAGGGTGTCGCGGTCACCAATCGCAGCCCCGCGAAGGCCGACGCGGTGCGGATGCCGGGGGTCGACTCGTACGCGCTCGAGACGTCGCCCGACGCCAACCGCGTCGCTCTCGACGGCGCTCGGGTCGTCATCCTCGGGGTGAAGCCGGCGATGGTGACCGACCTGCTGGCGGAGGTCGCCGAGTTCCTCGACAGTGACGCGATCGTCGTGAGCGTCGCCGCCGGCGTCACGACCGCGACCATGGAGGCGCTCGTGCCGAACGCCGTCGCGCGCGCCATGCCGAACACCCCGTCGCTCGTGCGGCGCGGGGTCACCGGGCTCGCCGCGGGCTCACGCATCGCGCCCGAGCAGTTGGCGCTCGTGCGAGCGGTGTTCGAGACCGTCGGTGCCGTCATCGAACTCGACGAGGAACGCATCGACGCCCTCAGCACGATCTCGGGTTCCGGCCCGGCCTACGTGTTCTTCCTCATCGAGCAGCTCACCGGCACCGCGCTGCGGATGGGGTTCAGCGAGTCCGAGGCGCGGCTCATGGTCGAGCAGACCTTCCTCGGCGCATCCGAACTGCTGGCATCCTCGGATGCCGACCCCGCCGAACTGCGCCGCCGGGTGACGAGCCCCAACGGCACGACGATGCGCGCGATCGCCGTCATCGAAGAAGCCGACCTCGCCGGCATGTTCGACCGCGCAACCGCGGCTGCTCTCGCCCGCGCGCAAGAGATGTCCCTCGGCGGGTGAGGAGCCGCGGATCCGTTTTCAGGAAGTTGAGTGGCGGGAGTGGCTGGTGTCACCTGCTGAGGTCGCCGAAACCACTCTGGACAACATCCTCCCCACAACTTCCTGAAAACGGAAAGCGACCCGATCGACTCGCGAAGCGGATTTGGATCACACTCAGGACTGGAGGGCGCTGAACTTGTCGAGGTCGTGGGTGTTGCCCGAGGCGATGATCAGGTCGTGGTTGGAGACCACCGTGTCGGCGGTGGCGTAGGTGAACTCCTTGCCGGGGCTCTTCACGCCGACGACGGTGATGCCGTACTTCTGCCGCACGTGGGCTTCCGAGAGCGTGATACCGCGGATCGGCTTCGGCGGATACATTTTCACGATCGCGAAATCGTCGTCGAACTCGATGAAGTCGAGCATCCGGCCCGACACCAGGTGGGCGACACGTTCGCCGGCCTCCGCCTCCGGGTAGATGACGTGGTTCGCCCCGATGCGGGCGAGGATCTTGCCGTGCGACTGGCTGATCGCCTTCGCCCAGATCTGTGGAATCTTGAGGTCGACGAGGTTCGCGGTGATCAGCACCGACGCCTCGACCGACGACCCGACAGCGACGACCGCGATCTGGAACTCGCCCGCGCCGATCTGGTTGAGAGCGTCGATCGAGCGGGCATCCGCCTGCACAGCATGGGTGACCCTCTCGGCCCACTTCTGCACGAGCCCCATGTCTTCGTCGACCGCAAGCACCTCGCGGTCGAGCCGTTGTAGCTGTCCGGCGGTAGCCGCCCCGAACCGGCCGAGGCCGATGACGAGGACGGGGGCGTCGTGCGCGATCTTCTCAACCACGGCCGTCTCCTCCTAGGGCGTCGTGCGCACTGTGTTGTCCAACACTCGTCTCAACCAACGATGGGCCTCTCTTCAGCTCGCATGAACAATTGTCGCCGCTGCGCCGCCGCAAGGCTCGCCGCGAGGGTGACCGTGCCGACACGGCCGGCCCACATCGTCGCGGCGAGCACGTACTTCCCCGCATCGGGCAGCTCGGTGGTCAGACCGGTGCTGAGGCCGCAGGTCGCGAACGCCGAAATGACATCGAACAGCACCCGGTCGAGCGGTTCGCCGGTGAGGTGCAGGATCGCGATCGATGACGCCGCGACGATCGTGGCGCCCCAGAGCACGACGCTGACGGCGAGTCGGAGCACGTCGACGGGGATGCGCCGTTCGAACACCTGCACGTCGTTGTAGCCTTTCGCCTCGGCGAAAGCGGCGAGGAAAAGCACGGCGAGAGTGGTGACCTTGATCCCGCCGGCCGTCGACGCCGACCCGCCGCCGACGAACATCAGCATGTCCATCAACAGGAGGGTCGAGCCGTTCATCTCGTTCACGTCGACGTTCGCGAAACCGCCCGAACGGGTCATGAGCGACATGAAACCCGCCGTCATGGGTCGCGCAACCGAATCTTGAGAGCCGAGCGTCGCCGGGTTCGACCACTCCAGAACCAGGATCGCGATCGCGCCGAGAATGGCGAGCGCGATCGTCGTGAAAAGCGTGAGCTTGGAGTGCAGCGACAGGCGGGCCCGCACCCGCACCAGGCGCAGCAGACCGAAGATCACCGGAAAGCCGAGGCTGCCCAGGAAGACCCCCGCGCCGATCACCGAGAGGAACCACGGGTCGGTCGCGAACGGTTCGACGCCCTCCTCGGTCGGCACGAACCCGGTGTTCGTGAACGCGCTCGCCGCGAAGTAGAAGCCCTTCCAGATCGCGGCCCACGGGTCGAGGCCGGCGAGCAGCAGCCGCGGCACGATCAGGGCGGTGAGGAACAGTTCGATGATGAGTGCCGACATGGCGACCGTCGCGAGCAGGCCACCGATGTCGCCGAGCCGCACCGCTTGCGACTCCGACACCGGGCCGCCGTGGATGCGCGAAGGGTTGGTGTCGCTCGCCGCGAGGAGTCTCTGCTTGAGCCCCAGCTTCCGCGACACGATCAGCCCGAGGATGCTCGCCAGCGTCAGCACCCCGATGCCGCCGACCTGAAGGCCGATGAGGATCGACGCGTTGCCGAACACCGACCACTGCGTCGACATGTCGACCGTCGTCAGGCCGGTCACGCAGATCGCAGAGACAGCCGTGAAGACCGCGTCGACGATCGGAACGGGTTCGCCGCTGCGGCTCGCCCACGGGGTCGCGAGGAGGACTGCGAGGACGAAAATCAGGCTGGTGAAGACCAGAATCGCGAACCGGGCCGGAGAGCGACGAGCAAACTCCTCAAACGCGTCGCGCACACGGCCGGCGAGCGAGGCCCCCTCGCGCGGACGGCCGAAGCCGGGGTTCACTCGCACAGGTCGAAATGCTACCCGCGCCCTCCACACACGCGGCTACCCTGAAGAGATGGCCGACATCTTCGACGTCCTCGCCGACGGAACCCGTCGCGACATCCTGCGCCGGCTGCTCGACGGGGAGGCGACGGTGAGCGACCTCGTCGACGTGCTCGGACTCACCCAGCCGACCGTCTCCAAGCATCTCGCCCGACTGCTCGACGCCAAACTCGTGACCGTGCGCGAAGACGGCCGCAACCGCATCTACGCGCTCCGGGCTGCGCCGCTCGAAACAGTGGATGTCTGGCTCTCACCGTTCCTCGGCGGCACACCGAGCGTCTCCTTCACCGACGAAACCGACGAAGCCGGACCGACGATCTTCGCAGCCTGGGCGGGTACCGAAGCCGGCGACCGGGTCGGTCGGGTCGCCGCGGATGCCGCCCACAACGCCCGCGTCGCTCTCGAAGCTGCCCAAGAGAAACTGCAAGGCGCCCAGAAGCGGGTCACCGAGAAGCTGCCGCGCTGGAGCCGCGACGACGACTGAGGCACGGGTGCCGCCACCGGCTCAACCCATAGACACCGTCCGCTGCGACGGCCTAGTCTGATCGGTCGAACGCACTTCACCCACATCAGCACCACCACTCACAGGAGCCGACATGGCAGGAGCACTCTCCGACATGCGCTTCCTGACGGTGGCCGAAGTCGCCGACATGATGCGGGTATCCACCATGACCGTCTACCGCCTCGTCAAATCGGGCGAACTGCCGGCCGTGCGATTCGGGCGTTCCTACCGCATCCCCGAGACCGCTGTCGCGGCCGCCGTCGAACTGCCGAACGCCCAGAGCAACCGCGCAGGGTAGACTTCCCCCTTGTGATTTCCGCGGTTCGATGAGGGCCCGGGTGGTCCTTATTGTCGAAGCGAGGTGAACATGGGTTCCGTCATCAAGAAGCGCCGCAAGCGCATGGCGAAGAAGAAGCACCGCAAGCTCCTGCGCAAGACGCGTCACCAGCGTCGTAACAAGAAGTGAGCTCATAGCTTTCGGAGGGGCGCCTTGCGCCGCGCGAGTCAAGAGCGGGGACCCCTACCCCGATTGACTCGCGAGGCGCAACGCGCCCCTCCTCTGTCTGCGGGTGCTTCTTGTTGCGGCGCTCGCGACGCCTCTTGCTCGAAGCTGCTCAGGCGGGGTCGGGGCGGCGGGCGGAGCGGCGGACTCGGCGGGCCTCGCGGCGGACGCGGCGGC
>CAZCEE010000215.1:0-4578 GCA_964497165.1 uncultured Schumannella sp.
CGTCTTCGCCCCGTCGCGCATCGACCGGTATTCGCCGAGTCGCTGTTCGGCCTCCGACGAGTGCCAGATCTCGCGCTCCAGATCCGCGGCAGGGTCACCCTTCGCGGCCACCCGTTCCAACACTTCGTGCATCTCGAGCTGCCGCAACCCGGGGGAGAGCAGTTCGCGCCAGGTGCGGGGGGCGGCGACCGTGGGGCGCATCCTGCCCCTCAACGAGTAGGGAACGATCGTCGTCTTGTTGCCGTTGTTCTGACTCCAGTCGAGCAGCACTTTGCCGGCTCGCAGGGTCTTCTTCATGTCGCTGACGACGAGGTCGGGATGATCCGCTTCGAGCGCCCGTGCCAATTCGTGCGCGACGAGCGACACCTGCTCGCTCGTCTGCTCGCCGTCGAGCGGCGCGTACAGGTGGATGCCTTTGGAGCCACTCGTCACCGGGAAGGCCTCGAGCCCCATCCCGGTGAGGATCGCGCGCACCGCTTTCGCGACCTCGACGCACTCGGCCAGCCCGGCCCCCTCGCCCGGGTCGAGGTCGAGCACCAGCCGGTCGGGGTTCTGCCGCGCGCCGCGCTTGCCGAACCGCCACTGCGGAACGTGCAGTTCCAGCGCTGCCTGTTGTGCCATCCAGGCCAGTGTCGCGAGGTCGATCACGAGGGGATAGGTGTTGACATGGTCCGAATGCTGGATGTCGCGCCGCGAGATCCACGACGGCGCCGAGTCGGGCAGATTCTTCTCGAAGAACACCGTGCCGGGTTTCACGTCGGTGCCGACGCCCTCGACCCAGCGCTTGCGGGTGACCGGCCGGTTGCGGGCGTGCGGGATGAGCGCATCCGCAATGCGCGTGTAGTAGTCGAGCACCTCGGCTTTCGTGGTGCCCGTCTCGGGGTAGAGCACTTTCTCGAGGTTCGTCAGCTTCAGCCGGTGCCCGCCGACGGCGACGACCTGCTCGGTACCCTTTCCCCGCGCTGTGGCAACCACCTTTCCCAAGCTACTCATCGGGGGCAAGAATGGGCAGATGCGCTCCATTTGGAAGGGCTCGCTCAGCTTCGGGCTCGTCAACGTGCCCGTGAAGCTCTACTCGGCGACCGAAGACCACGACGTCTCGCTGCACCAGGTGCACGACGAAGACGGCGGCCGCATCCGCTATCAACGTAAATGCGAGATCTGCGGCAAAGTCGTCGACTACGAGCACATCGCGAAGGCGTACGTCGACGGTGAGGAGACCGTCATCCTCACCGATGACGACATCGCTGCTCTGCCCGTTGAACGCAGCAAAGACATCGACGTCGTCGAGTTCGTGCCGAACGACCAGATCGACCCGATCATGTTCGAGAAGGCCTACTACCTCGCGCCCGACTCGAAGTCGAACAAGGCCTACGTGCTGTTGCGCCGCACCCTCGAAGACAGCGACCGCACCGCGATCGTGCAGTTCGCCTTGCGACAGAAGACCCGACTCGCCGCGCTGCGGGTGCGGGATGACGTGCTCGTGCTGCAAACCCTGCTCTGGGAAGACGAGGTGCGCGAAGCCCGCTTTCCCGAACTCGACGAAACCCCGCGCATCTCGGCCGACGAACTGAAGATGGGGCGGCAACTCGTCGAGTCGTTCGCGAGCGACTTCACCCCGGAGAAGTTCACCGACGACTACCAGGAGCAGTTGAAGACCCTCATCGAAGCGAAACTCGAACAGGGCGATGCGCTCGACACCGAAGCGACCTTCGGACGCGAAACCGAGGGCGGCGGCGAAGTGCTCGACCTCATGGAGGCGTTGCGTCGGTCGGTGGAATCGAAGCGGGGGGATGCCGAGGAAGCTCCCGCGAAGAAGAAGCCCGCCGCGAAGAAGAAGAAGGCCGGCTGACTTCGGTGGTTGAGTAGCCGCCAAAGGCGGCGTGTCGAAACCACACGTCCGAGTTACTCAGGGGTGGGTCTCGACACGCCCGCTTCGCGGGCTACTCGACCACCGAGAGGGCGAGGCTACGCGCCGCCGAACCTTTCGGTGCGGATGGTGCCGGGGGAGTGGCCGAGGTCGATGAGCCAGTCCGCGACCGCTTCGACGAACGGGGTGGGGCCGCAGACGTAGGAGCGTTCGATCGTCGTCGGGTCGGGGATCGTGGCGGCGAGTGACTAGCGGGTCAGTCGGGCCGGGGCAACCGGCCACCCCGAAGGTGCGGCACGGGTGTAGACCCGGTCGATGCGCAGACCGGCGTCGGCGAGGGCATCCAGTTCGGTGTCGAAGAACTGGTCGGCGGGGGTGCGCACGCTCGACAGAAGTCGGAAGTACGACATCCGTTCCGCATCGGCGGCGGCGCGGGCGATCGCGTACAGCGGCACGATGCCCGACCCTCCGCCGATCAGTTGCACCGGCCCGGTCGTCGAGCCGAAGCCGGCGGGACGCCAGACGAAGTACGCTCCGAGCGGGCCGTGCACCTCGATCTGGTCTCCGACGCGTAGCTCGTGGGTGAGGAACGGCGACACCTCACCGGTCGGGATGTCGTCGACCGAGAGCACTACGCGCTCGGACGGCCCGTACGACGCGATCGAGTACGAGCGGCTGGCCTGGTAGCCGTCGGGCGCGGTGAGTCGGATGTCGAGGTGCGAGCCGGCGTCGTTGCCCGGCCAGCCGGGTACGTCGAGCACGATGCGGCGCGCGGTGGGGGTTTCGGGCATCACCTCGGTGACGGTGCCGACCAGCCACGCCGGCCGGATGCGGGTTACCAGTACCGCTCCTCAGTCCAGGGGTCGCCGTGCATGTGATACCCGTTCTGTTCCCAGAAGCCGGGCTCGTCGTCATCCATCATCACCAGGCCGCGCACCCATTTGGCGCTCTTCCAGAAGTACAGCGCGGGCACGAGCAGCCGTGCCGGACCGCCGTGTTCGGGCTCGAGCGGCTCGCCTTCGGCTTCGGTCGCGATCCACGCCTTGCCGTCGAGCAGGTCTTCGAGCGCGACGTTGGTCGTGTAGCCGCCGTGACTGTGCACCATGACGTAGTCGGCGCTGGTTTCGACGTTCTCGAAGATCGCGTCGAGGCTCACCCCGCGCCAGTCCATGTCGAGTTTCGTCCAATGGGTGACGCAGTGGATGTCGACAGTGACATCTTCGACGCCGAGGGCGAGCAGTTCGTCCCAAGTCCACGTCGTGAGTCCGCTTTCGGTGCGGATCGAAAACGACCAGTCGTCGGTCGACACGTCGGGCGTGGGTCCTGCCGAGAGCACGGGCCAGTCGGCGACGAGGGTCTGCCCGGGAGGCAAGCGTGAATCGCGCTCGCGGCCGGCGCCTGAGAAGCCGCGCGTGATGAACGACATGCGTTCAGGTTACTGGTGGGGGCGCTCAGCCCAGAGTGCGGCGAAGGATGACGGGCAGCGCCGCCCAGAGCGTCACGGTGAGCACGAGGGTCGCCCCGCCCGCGATGACCGCCGCAAGGTTTCCGACGACGACCGCGAAGATCAGGAACACCGTGCCGCTGAGGGCGAGCGCGATCGCGGCGAGAGCGAGCCGCATGAAAAGGTGGCCGGCCCGCACGAGCTCCGGTTTCGCGTCCCGGCGGAAGAGCCCCCGGTGCAACGCGACGGGGGCGATGGCGAAGATCGTCGCGAGGGCAGCAACGACCACGAGTGTCAGGTACACCGCGAGGTGGTCGCCGTCGATGCCGACAAAACCCGCCTGGAACGGGATGGTCAGCAGAAAGCCGAGAAGGATCTGCGTTCCCGTCTGGGTGACCCGCAACTCCTGGAGGATCTCGTCCCAGTTGCGGGCGACCCGTTCCGATTCGGTCTCTCCAGCAGGCGCCATCCTCCGATGCTAGGCCGCGTAGTGAATCGCGGCATCAGTATCCTGACGGGGTGTTCGACCACTATCAGGAGGTCTCGGGCGAGCCCGCCGATGAGGCCGAGCGACTCGATCGCGCGCTGGTTGACCGCGACTGGACCATCCCCGCGCCCGGGTCAGTCGCCTCGCGCTTCGCTGCCCCGAGTGGGGAACTCGCTGTCGTCTCGCTCGGTGACCCCAGGCATCCTCGGGTCGTTCTCGTGCCGGGGGTTTCGGGGTCGAAGGAGGATTTCGTGCTCATGCTGCCGGTGCTCGCTGCCGCCGGCTACTTCGTGCAGTCGTTCGACATCGCCGGGCAGTATCAGTCGGGGAAGGCGGGCCCGCCGCGCGGAAAGCGCTACGACTACGACCTCTTCGTGAACGACCTTGTCGCGTTTCTCGACGACGGCGAACCGGCGCATGTGCTCGGCTACTCGTTCGCTGGCACGGTCGCGAAACTCGTTCTGGTGCGGCGCCCCGACCTGGTGCGCAGCCTCACCTTGCTCGCGACCCCGCCGGAGCCGGGCAACGGGTTCCGCGGCGTGCGCGGGCTCGGGCCGTACACCTTCCTCACCGGCGGCCGGGTCGGTGCCGCGCTGATGATCTGGGGCATCCGCACCAACAAGAACCACATTCCGCCGCAGCGGCTCGACTTCGTGCGAGAGCGGTTCGACTACACCAGTCGGCGCAGCATCGAAGACATCATCCGGCTGATGAAACGTGCCCCCGACGTGCGCGACGCGGTGGCTGCGACACCGGTGCAGAAACTGGTGGCCGTCG
>CAZCEE010000216.1:0-4570 GCA_964497165.1 uncultured Schumannella sp.
CTACGGACGAGAGCGCTACATCTTCGCGTTTGTCGTGGCGATCATCCTGTTCTCGATCGGCGGCATGTTCTCGCTCTATGAGGGCATCAACAAGCTCGAGTCGCATGAAGAGCTGAACCTCCCATGGATTCCGCTGCTGGTGCTGACCGTCGCGATCGTGCTGGAGAGCTTTTCGCTGCGCACCGCCGTCCTCGAGGCGAACAAGGCGCGCGGCGACGAGAGCCTCGTCTCGTTCATCCGCCACGCAAAGCAGCCCGAGCTGCCGGTCATCCTGCTTGAAGACATCGCGGCTCTCATCGGTCTGGTGTTCGCGTTCGCGGGCGTCGGACTGTCGCTGCTCACCGGCAACGTGGTCTGGGATGCCGTCGGCACGATCGCGATCGGTGTGCTGCTGGTCGGGGTGGCGGTCGTTCTCGGCATCGAGACGAAGAGCCTCCTCGTGGGCGAGGGAGCTTCGCGGGCCGATGTCGACCGCATCCGCGCCGCTTTTGTTGCCCACCCCAAGGTGGAGGCCATCATCCACATGAAGACCCTGTACTTGGGGCCGGACGAGTTGATGGTCGCGGCGAAGGTCGCCGTGCCGAAGGCGACGAAGGCCACGGAGCTGGCGAAGGCGATCGACGAGATCGAGCTGGCGGTGCGCGAAGCGGTGCCTCTCGCCCGGGTGATCTACATCGAGCCCGACGTCTATGTCGCCAGCTCGAACACCTCCACCGCCGCGATCATCATTCCCGGCCACGACTGACCCGCGGACGACGCTGGCACCTGCCAGAATCACGTCATGGAACCGCTCGACATCGTTCGTCACGCCATTCTCGCCGTGCACTTCCTCGGCCTCGCCGCCATCGTCGGCGCCTTCTTCGTTCAGATGCGTGCCAAAGACGGCTTCGCGACCGGGGTCGTGCTCACCGGCGCGATCACCCAGGTCGTCACCGGGTTGGCGCTCGTCGGCGTGCGCCAGGCCAGCGACCTCGAGGTCGACAACGTCAAGATCGCGGTGAAGCTCGGCATCGCCGTCATCGTGCTGGTCGCCGCGATCGTCGCCCACGTGCAGCGGCGCCGCGGCGGGAAGGTCAAGCCGGCCTTCCACACGGCGGGCGGGCTCGCGGTGGTCAACGTGCTGGTCGCGGTGCTCTGGCCGTAAGGCCGCCGAGCCCCTAGCCGCTCAGAGTTCGCTGGCTCGGGCTCCCGCGAAGAACTCCCGTAGCAGCGCGGAGCTCTCATCGGCGAGCACGTCGGGCACAACCTCGACTCGGTGGGTGAGACGCCGATCGCGCAGCAGGTCGTAGACGCTGCCGGCGGCGCCGGCCTTCTCGTCCCAGGCGCCGAACACGACGCGGGGGATGCGGGCCGCGACGATCGCGCCGGCGCAGAGCACGCACGGCTCGAGCGTCACCACGAGCGTGGTGTCGGTGAGGTGCCAGTCGCCCCGTAGTTCCGCTGCCCGGCGGATCGCAACCACCTCGGCGTGCGCCGTCGGGTCTTGGTGCTTCTCACGCTCGTTCCGGCCGTGCGCGAGCACCGAGCCGTCGGCATCCAGAATCACCGCTCCCACCGGCACATCCCCCGTCGCGAGGGCGAGTTCGGCCTCCGCGAGGGCGAGACGCATCGCGGCCTGGTGGGGGGTGGGGGTGGGCTCGATAGCATCGACCCTATGCGCTTGCACGTGGCCGACCACCCCCTCATCACGCACAAGCTGACGGTGTTGCGCGACGTGAAGACGCCGTCGCCGGTGTTCCGTTCGCTCGTGGAAGAGCTGGTGACCCTGCTCGCCTACGAGGCGACCCGCAACGTGCGCACCCATGCCGTCGAGGTGACGACTCCGGTGGCGCGCGCACAGGGTCTCGCGATCAGCGAACCCCGCCCGCTCGTGGTGCCGATCCTGCGCGCCGGCCTCGGGATGCTGGAGGGCATGGTCAAGCTCGTCCCGACCGCAGAGGTCGGCTTTCTCGGCATGGTCCGCGACGAGGAGACGCTGCTCCCGACGACCTACGCGAACCGGCTGCCCGACGACCTCTCCGACCGGCAGTGCTTCGTGCTCGACCCGATGCTTGCGACCGGAGGATCGTTGAGTGCCGCCATCCAGTTCCTGTTCGACCGCGGCGCCGTTGACGTGACCGCGATCTGCCTACTCGGCGCTCCGGAGGGTGTCGAACACGTGCGGCAGACCACCGAAGGGCGTGACGTGACGGTCGTGCTGGGCGCGCTCGACGAGAAACTCGACGAGCACGGATACATCGTTCCGGGGCTCGGCGACGCCGGCGACCGGCTCTATGGGCTGGTCTGAACACATCGACGCGCGGCGTAACACGGTGTCCCAGGGTTGCGAATCATTACGCCGGTGAGCGAAACTTCTCCACATGACCGGTTCTTCGCGTGCTCTGACCATCGCCTCGGTGATGCCCGCGCGCGCGGTCATGTGTTGTCGAATGTGTGCGTAACAGACGCCCTCATGAGCCCATTCCGTGGCTCCAGCTCTGACTCACACTCTTTCGAGGCGGTATGCGATGGATGACCCAACGCCGCCTCCTGCCGACCAAGGATTCGACACCATGTCTCTTGCCACTCTTTCCCAGCTCCATCCCGCCGTCCGTCCCGCGCCCGCTGCGGCGACGCCCGAACCCACCCCGCCGGTCACGCGCATCCGTGCCGTGCCGGAGGGAACCGAAGCTCGCGGCTTCGCCCTCTACGTCGGCATCGATGAGGCGAAAGCCGAAGCCGCCGGCACCGACCTGCCGCGCATCGTCGAGGCGGTCAAGCGCCTCCTCGCCGAGACCGTCCCCGGGGCCGAGACTTACGCCTCCGTCGCGCTCGCCCCGATCGGAGCGGGCGGCCGCGACGTGGATGTCGTGCGCCTCGCCCTGCAGGATCCGGCGGCGCTCGCGAGGCACCGCCAGGCGACCGTCACCGAGAAGCCCGAGCCGAGGGGCGGTGTCGTGATCGACATCTCGCGCAAACGGGTGCTGCTCGACGGCGAAACCGCGCCGCTCACCTACAAGGAGTTCGAGCTGCTGCAGTTCCTCGTGCTGCGCGAGGGCCGCACCATCGATCGCGCCGAGATCATCTCGACGCTGTGGGGCGAGACCGACGACGAGGAGACGCCGAACGAACGCACGATCGACGTGCACGTGCGGCGGCTGCGGTCGAAGCTCGGCGCCTACGAAGACATCGTGCGCACCGTGCGCGGGGCGGGCTACCGCTTCGACCGGCACGCCGACGTCACGATCCGCTACGCCTCGACGCCGTCGCCCGACGTCTTCTGAACAGCGCGTTTACGCCGCGGGGATGATGCGGATGTCGCGCACGGCCCCGCCGTCGAGCGCGGCCAGGGCGAGCCCGTACGCCTCACTCTCGTACGCGGCGACCGCAGCTTCGACACTCGGGAACTCGATGATCGCGGTGCGGTCGAGCGTGCCCTCCTCGAAGGCCGCCGCCGGAAGACCGCGCGCAATGAAACGGCCCCCGTGTGCGGCGATGGCCGGACTCGCCAGCTCCGCATAGCGCGCGAGCTTGTCGGCATCCATCACCTCACGAACCGTGTTCACCCAGTAAGCCGTCACAGTTCCATCTTGGCGCACCGGTGTAGCCTCAGCCGCACAGGGTCACTGTGGCTCTCGAAGGAGCACGACCATGGGTGAGAAGTCCGCGCGTAAAGAATCCGGCAAGACCGCAGCGTCCAAGACGCTCAAAGAGAAGCGCAGCGCGAAGGCCGACAAGCGCGCCGCCTCCGACCGCGCCGCCCAGAACACGGATGCCGTGACGAAGGCAACGAAGCGCTAGTTGTCGCTTCGGCGGGCAACTAACGCTTCCACCATCTGCGTCGTCGTCGGCAGGCCAGCGAGGCCGCTCGGGGTTCTATAGACCCGGCAGGCAAAATCGTTTGTCGGGACCCCATCGGGGAACAGGTCGAGGCCGTCGACAAGGATCGTGGGAGATCCCGCGAAGTGCATCTGCTCGGCCCGGACCGGATTCTCCACCAGGACGAAAGTAACGTCATCGTCTTCGTGACCTGTGGCGCCGAGTGCAGCAGTGAGGCGTCGACCGGCCTCGATCCAGTTCGGGCAATCGTCGATGTGCAACACGACGACATCCACCATTAGTCCTCGCCGAGCACCTGGAGCTGTTCGCGGTACTGGTCCGCGGTCAGTTCCCCTTTGGCGAATCGCTCGTCGAGAATCTGGCGCGCCCGGCTTCTCCCTTGCGCTGCAAGAGGGCCGGCGACACCGCGAGAGATTCCTCCGCCGAACAGGCGCACGGCGAGCAGCACGAGAAGCACGATCCCGATCAGCGTCAACGGTACGAATAGCCACATCCAGCCCATGTCCCAGCCGTATCCCCACATCATTTCCGACTCCTCACGTCTCAATGTCGTCCCTGAGTAGCGTCACTGTAACCCGGGTGGGGACTCGGGTCTCAGGGCCATTGGTCCTCCCGCTCCGCGAGGGCGAGCGCGTCCGCGGTGCATCGCTGGCCGTCCGCTCGATGCTCGCGGAATGCCGTGCGGGGGTCTCGGTTCCTCGCGGGTCGGGCCTACCGGCCGCTGCTGGGCATGGGTGCCAGCTCCGGACTG
>CAZCEE010000217.1:0-4568 GCA_964497165.1 uncultured Schumannella sp.
CTGAGGCTTCCTTCCAGTCGAGCCAGCGGCCCTGAAGGTCGGCCGGAACCGGCGCGAGGAGGTCGGCGTACTGCATGGCCTCGGTAAACCAGTCGATCTCGACGGCCTCGACGTCGGCGAGGCCCGAGTTGCCGAGCTTCTGGAAGTAGTTGGCCCGGGCGTCGTTCGACGTCGCGGCCTTGTTGTGCACGACCTCGATGCCGGTCTCGGCGGTGAACTCGGCGAGCAGCTCGTCGGTGTAGCCGAAGTCGTTGAACGTCGCGAGGGTGAGGGTCACCGGCTCGTCGGAGCCGGTTCCACCTCCTCCCGTGCATCCGGTCGCGACGAGGGCGAGGGTGGCGGCACCGGCGATTGCCGCGGCCATTGTGCGTCGTGAAGTACTCACTGTCACTCCTTTGTGTGTGTGCAAATGGATGGTGGAGCAGACCCCGTCAGGTGGTGTGAGCGCTCTCACGCAATGTCGTGGGAGCCCTCTCACGGGATCGTGCACAGACTAGGGACGTCGCGCGACGACTGTCAAGCGCGAAGTGGGAGCGCTGCCATCCCTGTAAACGCTTGCCCCGCGCAGATTCCCCGGAAACACGCGGGCGCGACGGGGCTGGTGACGCTCAAGAAAACTTCTGGCGTCAGTCCTTGGGGCGAGCGCCCCCGGCCCCCACGGCCGGTCTGCAGGCCGGCGGCCTCGAACGCGGGGCCGTTGTAGCACAGGCCCTCCGGTCCGATGTCGGTGCCGTAGCCGATGACGCGGCCGTCGGGGTCGGTCCCCTGGGCGTACTCAACGAGCCGAGATCGACGGCGCCGGGTCGGTTTCGGCCGCCAACTGGGCGGCGATCGCGGCGTCAGCGTCGGCGACCTCCTCGATCGCTGACTTGGTGCGCAGCGGGGGCGCTTTCAGGAAGAAGCTGAGCACGAACGCGACGAGAACGACGACGAGGCACACCATGTAGACGGTCGCCGTCGCGGTCGCGAAACCCTCGAGGAACGGCGCGCTCAACCGGGGATCGGCACCCGTGAGGAACGAGGTGTCACCGTCGAGGCTCGCCCCGACCGAGCCCCCACCCGCTCCGCTGAGCGCATCCCGCACCTGCGGCACGAGCGTGTCGAGCACCCCCGACCGCGCCTGGTCGT
The DNA here is from genome assembly GCA_964497165.1 of uncultured Schumannella sp. Taxonomy (GTDB): domain Bacteria; phylum Actinomycetota; class Actinomycetes; order Actinomycetales; family Microbacteriaceae; genus Pseudolysinimonas_A. The sequence goes on from CAZCEE010000217.1 coordinate 1,129, forward strand.
CGGCGAGATCGACGCCCGCCGGCAACTGCTGGATCACCGGGTCGACGATGCCGTCATAGACCTGATCCATGATTCCGGCGTTCTGCGGTGCGGTCGCGACGGCCGGATCCAGGGCCGCGTCGAGGGCCGCGCGCAGCACATCCGTGCGTCCGAACGCCGCCTGAATCGTGTCGGGAATGCGCGAGAAGAGCACCGAGAACAGGATGGCGACGCCGAGGGTTCCGCCGATCTGCCGGAAGAACGTCGCAGAACTCGTGGCGACACCGATCTCGCGCGGCCCGACGGAGTTCTGGCTGGCGATCGTGAGTGTCTGCATCGACTGACCGAGCCCGAGGCCGATCAGCAGCATCCCGATCATCATGAACCAGACCGGCCGGTCGGCGTGCGCGAAGGTGAACCAGAGGAATCCGGCGGCCATCAGCCCCGACCCGATCGTCGGGAACACGCGATAGCGACCCGTGCGCGAGATGATCTGACCGCTCACGACCGACGAGATCATGAGCCCCAGGATCATCGGCAGCAGCAGGAAGCCGCTCTCGGTCGGGGTCGCGCCATTGACCAGTTGGAGGTACAGCGGGAGCGTCATCATCGCGCCGAACATCCCGAAGCCGACCAGCACACCCAGCACCGTGACCATCGAGAACGTCGGATGCCGGAACAGTTTCAACGGGATGAGGGCCGCGTCGCCCATCAGCTTCTCGACGACGATGAAGGCGACGAGTCCGAGCCCGCCGAGCGCGTAGCACGCCAGTGCGAGCGGTGAACCCCAGCCCCATTCGCGGCCGTTCTCGGCGACGAGCAGGAGGGGAACGAGGGCGACGACGATCGTCATCGCACCCCACCAGTCGATCTTCACCTGGTGGCGGGTGTGCGGCACGTGCAGGAAACGCACGACGAGCAACAGCGCGATCACGCCGACCGGGATGTTCACCAGGAAGACCCAGCGCCAGCCGGCGACGAACAGGATCTCGGGCGTGCCGGCGAACAGTCCGCCGATCAGCGGACCGAGCACGCTCGACGTCGCGAAGACGGCGAGGAAGTACCCCTGGTACTTGGCGCGCTCGCGCGGAGCGAGGATGTCGCCGAGGATCGCGAACGGAAGCGCCATGAGGCCGCCCGCTCCGATGCCTTGCAGGGCGCGGAATCCCGCGAGTTCGTACATCGACTGTGCGGTGCCGGCGAGCAGCGAGCCCAACAGGAACACCGAGATCGCGACGAGAAAGAGCGGTCGCCGCCCGAAGATGTCGCTGAGTTTGCCGTAGATCGGGGTCATCACTGTCGACGTGATGAGGTAGGCGGTCGTGACCGAAGCCTGGAGGGCGAGCCCGTCCAGGTCGTCGGCGATCGTGCGGATCGATGTGCCGACGATGGTCTGGTCGAGCGACGAGAGGAACATTCCGGCCATCAGGCCGAAGATGATGAACATGATCTGCCGGTGGGTGAGCAGCGGCTGCCCGGCGGGCGCGACGGTCTGACTGGACATGGGTCCTTCGGGGCGACGATTCGACAGAAGATTGCGGAGACTGCAAATTTACACGGACAGCAGACATCCGGCAATTCGTGGGACCGTAAGCTGTCGCGGTGACCGACGAACCGATGCTCCGGGTGCGGCACCGCGGACCTACCCCGCAGCAGATCCGCACCCGCAGGATCCTGACGATCGTCATCGTCGTGGCGGTGCTCGCGGCGATCGTCGGCGCGTTCTTCGTCTTCGCCCCGAAGGGTGGCACCCCCGTGGCTGAGCCCTCCGACACTCCCACCCCGTCATCCACTCCAACGCCGACCCCCACCCCGACGCCGACGTTCCCGCTCGACCAGTTCGACATCGACAGTGCTGCGAGCATCCAGGTCGTCGTCAACAAGCTCCGGCCGCTCAACCCGCAGGACTACGCCCCCGCCGACCTCGTCGCGCTGAACATCATCGGCGGCGGGCAGCTGCGCGCCGAAGCCGCCGGCCAGATGCAGACTCTGCTCGCGACCCACACCGCCGAGACGGGTCTCGAGATGCAGTCGCTCTCCACCTACCGCAGCTACGGGCGCCAGGTGGATGTCTACAACGGCTGGGTTTCGTCGCTCGGCCAGGAGGGCGCCGACCTCACCAGCGCCCGTCCGGGTCACAGCGAGCACCAGACCGGGTTGGCGATGGACCTCGGCGCGGTTCCCTCGCAGTGCAACCTCGACCAGTGCTTCGCGACCACCGCGCAAGGCCAGTGGCTCGCGGCGAACGCCTACCGGTTCGGGTTCATCATCCGCTACCCCGACGGGTACACCCCGATCACCGGCTACGAGTACGAGCCGTGGCACGTGCGTTACGTCGGGGTGCCCCTCGCGACCGAGATGCACGACACCGGCGTCATGACCCTCGAGGAGATGTTCGGTCTCCCCGCCGCCCCCACGTACGGGTAGCCCGATGGCGTGAGTTATCCCAAATGGGATTACTCACGCTCGCTAAACACCCATTCGGGATAGCTCAGGCGCCGAGGGCGGCGTCGACGATGAGCTTCGCTTCGGCCTGAACGTCGGCGAGGTGGTCGGGGCCGCGGAACGACTCGGCGTAGATCTTGTAGACGTCTTCCGTGCCGGACGGGCGCGCGGCGAACCAGGCGTGTTCGGTGACGACCTTCACTCCACCGATCGCGGCTCCGTTACCGGGCGCCGTCGACAGGCGGTCGAGGATCGGGTCGCCGGCGAGCTTGTCCGCGCGGATGTCGGAGCCCGACAGCTTGCCGAGCCGCGCCTTCTGCGCGGGCGACGCGGCGGCATCCACTCGGGCGTAGGCGGGGTCGCCGAACTCTTCGGTCAGCTCGCGGTAGAGCACCGAGGGTGATTTGCCGGTCACCGCGCGGATCTCGGCGGCGAGCAGGGCGAGAATGATCCCGTCTTTGTCGGTCGTCCACGCCGAGCCGTCGAGTTCGAGGAACGACGCGCCCGCACTCTCTTCGCCGCCGAACGCGACCGAGCCGTCGATGAGACCCGGCACGAACCACTTGAAGCCGACCGGAACTTCCCACAGCCGACGCCCGAGCGACGCGGCGACCCGGTCGATCATCGAACTCGACACCAGGGTCTTGCCGATCGCGGCGTCGGCGTACCAGCCGTCGCGGTGGGTGAACAGATACTGGATGGCGACTGCGAGGTAGTGGTTGGGGTTCATCAGCCCGCCGTCGGGGGTGACGATCCCGTGCCGGTCGGCGTCGGCGTCGTTGCCGGTGAGGATGTCGAACTCGCCGGCTCTCGCGACGACCGAGGCCATCGCGTTCGGCGATGACGGATCCATGCGGATCTTCTCGTCCCAGTCCAGCGTCATGAACCGCCAGGTCGGGTCGACGTGGGGGTTCACCACCTCGAGCGGCAGCCCGTAGTGGGTCGCGATGAGCTTCCAGTAGTCGACGCTGGCGCCGCCGAGCGGGTCGGCGCCGAGCCGCAGGCCCGAGGCCTTG
>CAZCEE010000218.1:0-4541 GCA_964497165.1 uncultured Schumannella sp.
CCAAGCTGTGGAACTCCGATCAGGGCACGCAGTCGGCCTTCGATGCGATCGACCTGAGTCTCGAGAAGTTGCAGCTCGACAGCGTGAACCTCTACCTCATCCACTGGCCGCGCCCCGACCTCGACCTATACCTGGAAACCTGGCTCGCGATGGAGCAGATCCGGGATGCTGGCAAGGCGACGAGCATCGGCGTCTCGAACTTCCATGTGCCGCACCTCGAGAAGATCATCGCCGGCTCGTCGACCGTTCCGGCCGTCGACCAGCTCGAGTTGCACCCGACATTCCAGCAGCGCGAGTTGCGGTCGTTCGGCGCCGAGCACGGCATTGCGATCGAGGCGTGGGGCCCGCTGGGCCAGGGCAAGTACGACCTGCTCGGGATGCCGGCGCTTCAGCAGGTCGCCACCGCCCACGGGGTGACGCCGGCGCAGGTCGTCATCCGCTGGCACCTGCAGAGCGGCATCATCGTGTTCCCGAAGTCGAACTCCGCCGAACGCATCCGTGAGAACTTCGACGTCTTCGGCTTCGAGCTCGACGCAGCCCAGATGGCCGCGATCGACGCCCTCGACGCGGGCAACCGCGTGGGATCGAATCCCGAAACCGCGACGTTCTAGACGACCACCGAGGTGCGAACCCCGCGCGGGGTCGCGACCAGAAGGTCGGCGATTCCGGCAGCGGCGAACGCTGCTTCGAGGTCGGCACGGCTTTCGCTGAAATGCTCCCAATCCTCGGTGTGCACGCCGACGACGGCGCGGGCACCGAGCATCCGGGTTGCCGCGACGGCGTCGGCGGAGGTGAGGGTGAGCGCGCCGTCGATCTCGGGAACCCGGGCCGCGCCGGCGAACAGCACGGCGACGCCCACCGGCGCGAAGCGGGAAGCCGTCTCGTCGACGCAGTCGAGGTCGACGTTGTCACCGCTCACGTAGACGCTCGCACTGCCGGGGGACTCGAGCAGAAAGCCGGTCACCGGCCCGACCGAGTCCTCAGACCCCGGCGGGCCGTGCACTGCGGGCACGGCCGTGACGGTGACGTCGGCACCGGGCCCGACGAGGGTTGCGGTCGCCCACAGCTCGAGTCCCGTGACGCCGGGGAGGTCGAGCCCCGCTGCGGCGTAGGGCGTCGTGAGCGTCGGGATGCCGGTGCCGACGAGGGCGCGCCCCGCGGCATCCAGATTGTCGGCGTGTTCGTGGTGGCTCAACAGGATCGCGTCGATGGGCCCGATGGCTTCCACCGGCAGCCCCGGACCGGCGGTCTTGACGAGCGTCGTCGAGCCCGGCTCGGCGTACTCGCCAGGAGGGTCGAAGGTCGGATCGGTGAGCAACCGCAATCCGGCGTACTCCAGCAGCACCGTGGGACCGCCCAGGTAGGTCACGGCCAAGGAAGGTGTGAGCAGCCCCGACATAGGGTGAGCCTATGACGGCTAGCAGGCTCGCCGAGTCGACGAGTCCGTACTTGCGCTCGCACGCGGGCAACCCGGTCGACTGGTGGCCGTGGAGCGAGGAGGCGTTCGCCGAGGCCGCGCGTCGCGACGTGCCGGTGCTCATCTCGATCGGCTACGCCACCTGTCACTGGTGCCACGTGATGGCACGCGAGAGCTTCAGCGATCCCGAGGTCGCGGCCCAGCTCGCTGCCGGGTTCGTCGCCATCAAAGTCGACAGGGAGGAGCATCCCGATGTGGACGCCGCCTACCTCGCCGCGGCGAGCGCGTTCACACCCTCTCTCGGCTGGCCGCTCACGGTGTTCGCTACGCCAGCCGGCGGGACGTTCTATGCCGGTACCTACTTCCCGCTGCGGCCGGTGCAGGGCGTGCCCGCCTTTCGCGAAGTGCTCGATGCGATCACCGACGCCTGGACGCAGCGCCGCGACGATGTCGAGCAGACCGCGACCTCCCTCGTCGCGGCGCTCACCGCCGACCGGCCCGTTGCGGAGCAGACCGGGTTGCCGCCCGCCGTTCTCGAGACCGCTGTCACCGATCTCATCGGCATGGAGGACCGCGAATTCGGCGGGTTCGGCACCGCCCCCAAGTTCCCGACGACGCCGGCGCTCGCGTTCCTGCTCGAACAGGGCGGAGGACTCGCCCGCGCGCTCGCCGAACGCACCCTGGCGCGGATGGCGGCATCACCGCTGCGCGACGCGGTCGAAGGCGGCTTCTTCCGCTACGCCGTGCACCGCGACTGGAGCGAACCGCACTACGAGCGGATGCTGACCGACAACGCCCAGTTGCTCGCCTGCTACGCGGCCGTCGGCGACGAGGTCACGGCGACCGGCATCGCCGGGTTCCTGCTCGACGTGCTGCAGGTTTCTGGCGAGTCCGGCCGGGGCGGCTTCGCCTCGGGTCAAGACAGTGAGAGCGAGATCGACGGCGTGCGGAACGAGGGCGGCTACTACGCGCTCGACGCCGCGGCCCGCGCATCCCAGCCGCCGCCCCCGCTCGACGGCAAGGTGCTGACCGGGCTGAACGGGCTCGCCATCGGGGCGCTCGCCGACACCGGGGTGCGTTTCGACCGCGACGACTGGATCGCTGTGGCGCGGGAGGCGGCGGATGCCGTACTGGCGGTGCACGGAAGCGCGGCACCCCTACGTCGCGCGTCGCTCGACGGGCGGGTGTCGGATGCGGTGGCGACTCTCGAAGATCACGGCGGGTTCGCCGGAGGGCTGCTGCGGCTCGCTCTCGCCACCGGCGAGCCCCGGTATGCCACCGTCGCGCGTGAACTGGTCGAGTCGTGCGACGAGGGTGGCGACATCGCTGCACCCTCCGGTGCAGACCCGGTACTGGCCGCGCGCGGCCTCAGCCTTCCCCCGGAGGTCTCCGATGGTGCGACGCCGTCGGGGCGTGCGTTGCTGGCCGACGCGGCGCTGCTGCTCGCGGCGCTCAGCGGCGACGACCGGCACCGGCAGATCGCGGAACGGGCGATCGCTCCGGCCCTCGCGCTCGCGTCCGGGCAGCCGCTCTCCTTCGGCGGGGCCCTCGGGGTAGCGGTACGCCTCGGTCGACCCGTCGCTCAGCTCGTCGTCGTCGGCCCAGGAGACTCGGCCCTCGCCGGGGTCGCGCGAGGCTGGGGCGGGCCGGCCCGCGTTCTCGCCCTCGTCACCGACGCGCAGGCTTCCGCGTTCGCCGCAGAGGGGTTTGAGCTGTTTTCGGCTCGGGTGAGCAAGGGCGGCGTGGACACCGCGTATCGCTGCGAGCACTTCGTCTGCGACCTTCCGCTCACCGACGCGAGCGCGCTCGCGGATAGGCTCGCATCATGACGCGCGCGCTCCCCGCACCTGTTGCCCTGCTGAGTGTGGCCCTCGCGGCCGTACTGCTCGCCGGATGCACGAGCGACTTCCTCGTCGACGGAGGCACTGCGGCGCCCGCACCGACCGAGACGAACGCCACCCCGGAGCCGACCGAGTCCGCCCCGCCGCCGGAGCCGGTGGAAGAGTTCGACTGCGACGATGTGCTCATCGACCGCCCCGGCAACTACGTGCTCGGCGAGTGCGGCACCGTCACCCTCGAGGGCGGCGGCATCGACCTCGCCTTCACCTCGATCGCGAACCTCATCATCCGCGGCGACGGCGCCGACATCGTCGGCGAGACGATCGGCGGCGTCGAACTCGAGGGTCAGCGCGCCGACATCTCGGCGATCAGCATCGACGACCTGTCGATTCGGGGCGAACAGAACACCGTCGTCGTCGACACCACCATCGGCACCGTCGTCGTCAACGGCAACGAGAACATCGTGAGTACCGGCGAAGGCATCACCTCGCCGGTCGTCGACAACGGCCTACTCAATGAGATCAGCTAGCCGGCCCTCTGGGCCGCGAGAAATCAGCTAGACGAGCGCGCCGCTGCCGGCGGTCACGAGCGGCGCGTCGGGGTCGGCCGCCCACTCGTTGAGCGAACCGTCGTAGATCGCGACGTGAGTCTCACCGAGCCGCACCAGTTGGAGTGCGGCGGCCGCCGCCGCGATTCCGCCGTTGCAGTAGGCGATGATGCGCGGGGCGTCGAGGATCGGCGCGAACAGGTCGTGCAGTTCCGCATCGGGAAGCGCAGTGCGGGTCTCCCGGTCGACGAGACGAACAGCGGGGAGTGACCGCGAACCGGGGATGACGCCGGGGCGCGACCGGGGGGAGATCTCGCCGGTGAACTCCTTCGGCGGGATCGAGCAGACCAGCGCGGCCTGCTCCTCGCCGCTCACGACGCGCTCGACGTACGACTTGTCGACCCACGAGTCGGGTCGCTCGACGCCCTCGAACACACGCAAGGTCGGCGCGACGTGGCCGATTTCGACGGGGCGCTCATCGCCTCGCCAGGCGGTCAGCCCGCCGTCGAGCACGGCGGCGGCGTCGTGGCCGAAGGCACGCAACAACCACCAGAAGCGCGCAGCCCACTGGCCGAGCGCGGTGTCGTAGACGACCACGATCGTGTCGGGCCCGATTCCCAGCGAACCGGCCGCGGCCGCAAACCGTGCGGCGTCGGGACGGGTGAACGGGAAGCGACCGTCGGGGTCGGAGAACTCCTCGATCAGGTCGGCGAAGACGGCGCCGGGGACGTGACCTTC
>CAZCEE010000219.1:0-4525 GCA_964497165.1 uncultured Schumannella sp.
GGGCGGAGGCGGAGGAGCGGTCGGGAGCGTCGCGCCGATCGGCAGTCCCGTCGGCGCCGGCAGGACCGCCGCGGGCTCTCCGGGGCGGGGCGGGAGTGCGCCGCTCGGTGGCGTGAAGGGGTCGGTCATCCGTTGAATCCTTGCAGAAAAGTGAACATCAGCAGGAAGATGCGGTCGCTCGCCGCCGTCGCCACCGCGATGAGCCCCCACAGTCCGCCGCGACGTCGACCCAGGCCGTGCAGACTCCCGACACGACGAGCGCGGCGACGCCGAGCGGGGTGATCTGGGTGGGGCGAACGGGAGGGGGTGGAGGCGGCGGAACGGGCGTCGCGCCGGGCGGTGAGGAGGTCACGATCGCACGCTAGTGTTCACTCACCCGCACCAGGAGGACGAATGAGCACCAAGCCCAGCGCCGGGGAGCGCCTGCGTTACTGGTTCGACAACTGGATGGCGCGAGGGCCGATCGCTCTCATGGCCCTCCTGGGGATCGCGACCGTTGCGTTCGTTGTCGTGCTCGGCACGATCGCGTGGATTGTGCTGACGCTCATCCGCGACGACGACAACCTCGGCGACACCGAATACGGCCCGCTCGATCTCATCTGGCGCAGCCTCATGCGTACCCTCGACCCCGGCACGATGGGTGGCGACCAGGAGTGGCCGTTCCGCATCATGATGCTTCTGGTCACGGTCGGCGGCTTGGTCATCGTGGCCAGCCTCATCGGCATCGTGTCGGGTGCCTTCGACAGCAAGGTCGAAGAGCTGCGCAAGGGCCGCTCGCGCGTGCTCGAGCAAGATCACACCCTCATCCTCGGCTGGAGCACCAAGGTGTTCCCGATCATCAAGGAGATCTGCACGGCCAATCTGTCGCGGGGCAAGAGCGCGATCGTCATCCTCGCCGATCGCGACAAGGTCGAGATGGAAGACGACATCAAGGCGCAGGTCGGCGACACCGGCAAGACGAAGATCATCGTGCGCTCCGGTGACCCGATGAACCTCGCCGAGCTCGAGGTCGCGAACCCGCACACGGCGCGCAGCATCATCGTGCTCGCCCCCGACGACGGCGACGACCCCGACTCGACCGTCATCAAGACGGCCCTCGCGGTCACCAACAACCCCCGCCGCAAGGAGGGGAGCTATCACATCGTCGGCGAGCTGCAGAACCCGGGCAACCTCGAGGCGGCGACACTCGTCGGCCGCGACGAAGCCCACTGGGTGCTGTCGACGGAACTGATCAGCCGCATCACCGTGCAGACCTGCAGGCAGAGCGGGCTGTCGGTCGTCTACTCGGAGCTTCTCGACTTCGACGGCGCCGAGATCTACTTCACCGAGCAGCCGAGCCTCGTCGGCCAGACCTACTTCGATGCCCAGCTCGCGTTCGCGACCTCTGCGGTGATGGGTCTCGTTCAGGGCGGCAAAGTGACCCTCAACCCGAAAGCCGACACGGTTCTCGCGACCGGCGATCAGATCATCGTGATCGCCGAAGACGACGATGCGATCGCGATCGCCGCGCCGGGAACACCCGACCTCGACGTGGTGAGCGACTCCACGGTCGCGGTGGCGACCCCGGAGGCGACCCTCGTACTCGGCCACAACGAGGGCCTGACGCTGATGCTCACCGAGCTCGACGGCTACTCGACACCTCGGTCGCGCGTCGCTGTGGTCGCCGATGTCGACGAGCCGGCGCTCGACGGCCTGGTCAACCTCGACGTGACCTTCCAGCGCGGCGACCCGACGAGCCGCGCCGTGCTCGATGCGCTCTATGTTCATGAGTTCGAGCACATCATCGTGCTCGCCGCGAAGGAGACGCTGCCCGCGCAGCGCGCCGACGCCAAGACGCTCATCACACTGCTGCACTTGCGTGACATCGCCGTGAAGAAGGGCTCCGACCTCAACGTGGTCAGCGAGATGATCGACGACCGCAACCGCGAACTGGCCGAGGTCACGCAGGCCGACGACTTCATCGTCAGCGATCAGCTCATCAGCTTGATGCTTTCGCAGCTCAGCGAGAACAAGCGACTGACGGATGTCTTCGACGAACTGTTCTCGGCATCCGGAGCCGAGATCTATCTGCGACCCTCCCACCTCTACGTACCCGATGGGGCCGACGCCGACTTCTACACGGTGATCGAGGCGGCCCGTCGGCGCGGCGAGACCGCGATCGGCTACCGGCTGGACGAGTTCGCCCGCAACAGCGAGCACTCATACGGTGTGACGGTCAACCCCACGAAGACCCAGAAGCGCGCGTTCGTCGCCGGTGACAAGGTGATCGTTCTCTCCGACCACTGACCTCCAGCGCGCTACGCAGGAGGAATGTTGTGCGTGCGGTGGAAGAGGTTGGCGGGATCGTAGGCGGCCTTGATCGACCGCAATCGGGCGAGGGTGGCCGGCGGGTACATCCTCGCCACCGGGTCGATGAGCGCCGAGAAGTTGCCGTACATCCCGTTCAGCCATGAGTCGAGGCGGGTCCACAGCTGCCGCACCCGCGGGGCCTGGGCGTCGTAGATCTCGCCTTCGGGGAAGAACGCGACCGAGGTAATCCACGCCTCGGTGTCGCGGTAGCCCCACGCCGTCGCGTCGGGTGCGACCCGGCCGTAAGCGCCGCCGAGCAGCCGCACCATCAGCACCGTGTCGCCGAGCTCACGCTTCACCGCAGCGAGTTCGGCGATCAACTCGTCGTCGAACCGCGCGGCGAAGCCGTTGTCGTCGACCATCGCGATCGCGGGTGCGTCGACCTCGGCGGCGTCGGGCTGTTCGTCCATCAGAACCTGGGCGTACGGCATCCGTTCGATCGTGTGCCCGGTCACCCCGGGAATCCCGAGCAACGACGTGATCGCCGAACGCGCCGCCTCGAGGTCGCCGTCTGCCCAGACGAAGACGATCTGCGAGGAGGCCGGGATCTCGTCGCCGAACGACGGCATTCCCATGTACGTCGTCGTGAGCTGCTCGGGGGCGGTACCCAGCGAATCGCGCCACACCGTGAACACGGTCGCGAGGTCGGCGTCGGGGGCGAGGTCGATCGCGCCCGAGACGACGCCGTCGGGCAACGGGTGCGCGCGGAACGTGAATCGGGTGACGACGCCGAAGTTGCCGCCACCGCCGCGGATCGCCCAGAACAGGTCGGGTTCGGATGTCGCACTCGCCGTCACCACGCGCCTGTCGGCGAGCACGACCTCCGCGCTCACCAGGCTGTCGATCGCAAGGCCCCACAGCCGCACGAACCAGCCCACGCCGCCGCCGAGCGTGAGCCCGCCGACTCCGACCGTCTTGGTGTCGCCCGACGAGATCGCGAGGCCGTGCGGGGCGAGAGCCGCCGCGACGTCGCCCCAAACCGCGCCGCCGCCGATCGTCACCAGGTCGCCGTCGACCTCGATGTCGGCCAGCGAGCGCAGGTCGATGACGAGCCCGCCGTCGTTCGTCGAACGGCCGAGGCTGTCATGCCCGCCGCCGCGCACCGAGAGTTCGAGCCCGGCGTCGCGGGCGAACCCGACCGCGGTCGCAACGTCGGCCGCATCCGCCGGTCTGACGACCGCGACCGGGCTGCCCGGTCCTTTCGCGACGGTCGCCGCGTCGAGGTAGGCGCCGTCGCCAGGGGTCAAGACGTGGCCGGTGATCGTCGAGGTGAGAAGAGAGAGATCCACGGTTGTCAGCCTAGGCAGCGCCGCCGACGGGCCGGAAGGGCAGCGTCAGAAGAACCCGATCCGGGCGCGGGCTCGGCGGCGACTCCGCTCACCCGAGGTCGGGGCTGAAGCCTGCCGAGAGCAGCAGGAGGCGCAGGGCGATCGCGGCGGCGCCGAAGAGCAGCCCGAAGAAGCCGAGCACCCGGCCGCGGCCGGAGACCAGGGCGATGAGACCCAAAAGCGCCGCGAGCCCGCCGGTGAAGAAGCCGCCGAAGAAGACGCCCAGAGCGAGGACGGCGAGTCCGGCCGCGCCGAGAGCCGTTGCGACACCCGAGAAGTCGCCGCTGGTGAGGTCGGAGATCGCGCCGACGAGAACGACGACGATGAAGATCAGGAAGGCGAGGTCGCCGAGTGCGGTCAGCAGACCGAGAACGAACGACCAGGCACCGACGCCACGCTTCTTCTTCTCGACGGGCGCAGGTTCGAGGGCGACGGCGGGTTCGACTGCGGGCTCCGCGGTGGAGTCGGCAACGACGACCGGCTCAGCCGGCGTCTTCGTGGCGGGAACAGCGGACTCAGGGGTCGACATGTCGGACATGGCACGACTGTACTGCTCGGGTGCCGTCGCCGTCACGGGTTGACGCGAGCGCTCGCCACGATGGGTCAGCCGCTCTTGCGGCGGAACTCCCGCTTGTTGCCGGCCGCACCATGGGTGCCGTTGATGGCAGAGCCGCCGTCAAGGTGGCTGGGCCGGTTCTGCGCGTTCTGCTTCTTGCGCTCGAGCGCTTCGCGGAACTTGCGCTTCGTCTCGTCCGAGGCGGAGGTGTCGGCAGCCTTCTCGTCCATGGTCGCGAGCTTACGCGGTAGTCGCCGACTCGGTCGAAGCGGCGGCCTGCTGCGCGGCCACC
>CAZCEE010000220.1:0-4494 GCA_964497165.1 uncultured Schumannella sp.
GGGAGGCCGGACGGCACGACGGCGAGCGCGTCGCCGTTCGCGATCGCCTGCAGCAACCGGGCCACCCGGGTGCGCGGCACCAGCACCTCGACGGTCGAGGCGGCGCCGCTCGACCCGGCGATCAGGGTTTCGTCTTCAAGTACTCGCACGACGGTCGCCTGGGAGGCGAGGACCACGGGGGTTCCCGACCGCCCGTCGTCGAGCTGGCCCTGATCGAGCGCGACGCTCCAGACATCCACGAGGCTGCCGGTCTCGACGACGGTGCTCACCGGGCCGGCAAGTTGCAGCACGAGCGAGGTGGCCCGTACGCCGTCGAGCGACCCTGCGGCCGACAACGGCACGAGCTGCCCAGCGGCGACCGGCTGTGCCGCGACGAACCCGTCGTCGGGAAGCCCCTCGACGAGCAGGTAGAGGTCTTCTGCCCCGTCGAGGGCGACGCTGCGCTCCACAAGATCGCCGGCATCGACCCGGTCGCCCGGAGCCAGCGACTCGGCGGCGGCGTAGACGGCGACGCGGGTGTCGGCGGCACCGACGAGCACCGTCACCGCGACCACCGAGGCCGCGACGAGGGCCAGGCCGATCACGAGCCGCACGTCGAGCGCGAAACGCCTCCGGGCTTTCGGACTGACGTCGGTCATCGGTTCCTCCTGGTCGCGCGGCGGGGACGGCCCCATGCTCACGCGACGCGGAGCCGCAGTGCGGAAGTTCTCCACAGCCCGGCGCTCACCGGGATGCCCGGCTCGTGGTGGGCTGATAATCGGACCATGACGCACTCCGACTCAGGGAGACTCGCGCGCTTCTTCACGCTCGCGGAAGCCGCCGAGGTGCTCGCCATCTCGGTCAGCCAGGCCTATGCGCTGGTGCGGTCGGGCGAACTCCCCGCGATCAAGATCGGCGGCAACGGCCACTGGCGGGTCGAGCGCACGGTGCTGCAGGGCTACATCGACGGGAAGTACGAAGAGAACCGCCGCCGTGCGCTCTGGCAGCAGGCGGAGTACGCCGACGTCGCCGAACTGTTCGTCGAGCGCTAGAACCGCACGAGATCCAGGCCCGCGAAGGCGACGATGCGGATGCGGGCCACCGCCGTGGTGCGCCGCGGCTCACCCGGTGCGTGCTCCGCGAGGTCGAGGTGGTCGCGTCCGACCCGGTCGATCGTGCCGTGCAGCCGTTCCGCCCCCACGTGCACCTCGACCGCGGCCCGGCGGCGGCAAAGGTCGCGCAACACGAAGGCGAGCCCGAGCCGCGCTGAGAGCGCCGTCGGCGGTTCGGGTGCTGCTTCGGCCCGAAGGCTGGCCGCGAGTTGGGCTCCGACGGGATCGAGGGTCGCCACCGCCGCGAACGGAACGATCGCCGAACGCAGGATGCCGACATCCAGTTCGCCGGCGAGCCAGTCACGCCCGACGGCGGCGATCGCGAGAGCCACCCGGTCGCCGCCGCGCAGCGTCACACCGAGCGCGGATGCCGGGTCGGCTTCGTGAAGAGCGCGGATGCGGTCGCGCAGACTCAGCCGCCCGAGGCGAAGGCGCTCCTCCTCGGCGATGAGGTCGACCTCGTCGGCACCGAGTTCGGTCTCGAGCTGACTCTCGAGGTCGTCGAAGAGGTTCTGCCAGCGCACGGCGCGACGTTATCCACGGCAGGTCGATGCGCAGGGCAGTTATCCACAGGGAGGTAGTTCCCATTTACGGGCTCGCGCGGGCGTGATCGGATGGGGCATCCCGCTGGGACGGGAGGCACCGGAACCAATTCAGGGAGTTACCGATGACACTTTCCCGGGCGTCCAACGCCGCATTCGACGGCACCGCCGCGCGCCAGCTGGAGCCGCGGTTTGCCGCCGACGACTTCTTCGACCAGCAGCCAACCTCATCGACGGCGTTGCCCGACCCGCGGCCGCTCATCGAGAACCTCACGCGCTGCGTCATCGAGATTCTCGCCGGCGCGCGGGAACTCGATCAGATCGCCCGCTGGCTGACGGATGACGTCTACCGCCACCTGCTCAAGCGGGTCGTGCTCTCGTCGCGTGCGCGTCAGGCGAAGGGTGCCCAGGCGCTCCGCCCGACGTTCGCGATCGGATCGGTCATCGTCTGCGAGCCGCGCGACGGCATCGTCGAGGCGACGGTCGTCGTGCGCGGGCGAGCCCGCGTCCGTGCGGTCGCGCTGCGGCTCGAGGGTCTCGACCGCCGCTGGCGAGCAACCGCCATCCACGTGCTCTAGCCGTCAGCCCAACTCGAGGCGGGGGAAAGCGCGTCGGGGCGGGAGTCGTTTCCCCCGCCCCGACGCCACGGCTCCAGCCGCGGCGAATTCTTAGCGGCGCTTCTCCTGAGCGCGGCGCTGGGCGCGGTTGAGCGGCGGAGCTTGCGGCGCGCCACCCTCCTTCTGACCGAACGCACCCCGCTGCCCCTGCGGTGCGGGCTGCTGGGGCGGAGCGGCTTGGCGGGTGAACGCCGCCGCCTGCTGCACCGCCTGCTGTTGCGCCAACGCGGTCGCCCGCTGTTCGACCTGGCCGCGCTGGTTGCGCACCTCGACTTCGCCCGCAGCGTCGGCGCTCGGTGCCGAGTAGGAGAGGGCCTGCTGCGGCGGCTGGTCGGCGTTGAGACCGCGCGCGGCGATCCGCGCTTGGCCGGCCGCGTCGCCGGTGACCTGCACCTCGAGGTTGAACAGGAAGCCGACCGCCTCTTCGCGGATGGCGCCCATCATGCTCTGGAACAGGGCGAAACCTTCGCGCTGGTACTCGACGAGCGGGTCGCGCTGCGCCATCGCGCGCAGGCCGATGCCGTCCTTGAGGTAGTCCATCTCGTAGAGGTGGTCGCGCCACTTGCGGTCGATCACCGAGAGCACGACGCGGCGTTCGAGCTCGCGCATCGCGGGCGCGCCGAGCTGCTCTTCGCGCTTGCGGTAGGCGACCTCGGCATCCGAGAGGATCTCTTCGGTCAGTCGTTTGGAGCTGAGGCGCCCCTTGCTGCCGACCTCGCTCAGCACCTCATCGATCGTGAGCCCGACCGGGTACAGCGTCTTCAGCTCGGTCCACAGCGCTTCGAGATCCCAGTCGTCGCTCGTGCCTTCGGCGGTGTGCTCGTCGATGACCTCGGTCAGCACGCGCTTCAGGAACTGCTGCACGCGTTCGTGCAGGTCGTCACCTTCGAGGATGTGTCGCCGGTCAGTGTAGATCGCGTCACGCTGGCGGTTGAGCACGTCGTCGTACTTGAGCACGTTCTTGCGGATCTCGGCGTTACGACTCTCGACCTGCGACTGGGCCGAACGGATCGCGCGCGAGACGAACTTGTGCTCGATCGCGACATCGTCGGGGATGCCGGAGCGGCCGAGCAGACTCTCGACGGCACCGGCGTTGAACAGGCGCATCAGGTCGTCTTGCAGCGACAGGTAGAAACGGCTCTCACCCGGGTCGCCCTGACGGCCGGAGCGGCCACGCAATTGGTTGTCGATGCGGCGGGACTCGTGACGTTCGGTGCCAAGCACGTAGAGGCCGCCGGCATCCACGACCTTCGCCGCCTCGAACTCGACCTCGCGCTTGATCTGAGCGAAGACCTCATCCCACTGCGCCTCGTACTCTTCCGGAGTCTCGACCGGGGAAAGTCCGCGTTCGTGCATGCGGGCGGTCGCGATGAACTCGGCGTTGCCGCCCAGCATCACGTCGGTCCCACGGCCGGCCATGTGGGTGGCGACGGTGACCGCGCCGACGCGGCCCGCCTGGGCGACGATCGCCGCCTCACGCGCGTGGTTCTTCGCGTTGAGCACCTCGTGCTTGATGCCGCGCTTCGCGAGCAGCCGAGAGAGCTCGTCGCTCTTCTCGACGCTCGTCGTGCCGACGAGGATCGGCTGGCCGGTGCGGTGGCGTTCGACGATGTCTTCGACGACCTGGCCGAACTTGATCGCCTCGTTCTTGTAGACGAGGTCGGACTGGTCGACCCGCACCATCGGCTTGTTGGTCGGGATCGGGATGACGCCGAGCTTGTACGTCGCCATGAACTCGGCGGCTTCGGTCTCGGCGGTACCGGTCATGCCGGCGAGCTTCGTGTAGAGGCGGAAGTAGTTCTGCAGCGTGACGGTCGCGAGGGTCTGGTTCTCGGCCTTGACCTGCACGCCCTCCTTCGCCTCGATCGCCTGGTGGATGCCTTCGCTGTAGCGACGGCCCATCAGGATGCGCCCGGTGTGCTCGTCGACGATGAGCACCTCGCCGTTCATCACGACGTAGTCCTTGTCCTTCTTGAACAGGGCCTTGGCTTTGATCGAGTTGTTGAGGAACGAGATGAGCGGGGTGTTCGCCGACTCGTACAGGTTGTCGATGCCGAGGTAGTCCTCGACCTTCTCGATTCCGGGCTCGAGTACGCCGACGGTGCGCTTCTTCTCGTCGACCTCGTAGTCTTCGTCTTCGATGAGACGCTTGGCGACGTTCGCGAATTCGCCGAACCAGCGGTTCGCCTCACCCGACGCGGGCCCCGAGATGATGAGCGGCGTGCGGGCCTCGTCGATGAGGAT
>CAZCEE010000221.1:0-4478 GCA_964497165.1 uncultured Schumannella sp.
GATGCAGAAGGTGCAGGTGTTGTTGCAGCCGACCGAGATCGACACCCACCCGCTGTGTGTGGAGTCCCGCCGGGTCGGCAGGGTCGAGGGGAAGACCTCGAGCGATTCGAGGATCTCGATCTGCGCCTCGTCGTTGTGCCGGGCCCGCTCGAGAAGACTCGGGAGGGCGCCCATGTTGTGGGTGCCGAAGACGACGTCGACCCACGGCGCCTTGGCGAGGATGACCGACTTGTCCTTCTGGGCGAGGCACCCGCCGACCGCGATCTGCATCCCATCGTGTTCGCGCTTCGTGCTCGCGAGGTGGCCGAGGGTTCCGTAGAGCTTGTTGTCGGCATTCTCGCGCACGGCGCACGTGTTGATGACGACGACATCCGCGACCCCGCCGTCGGCGCGCACGTACCCGGCGGCCTCAAGCGACCCGGAGAGTCGCTCGGAGTCGTGCACATTCATCTGGCAGCCGAAGGTGCGCACCTCGTAGGTGCGCGGCTGCACCCGCACGGTCATGCTCGGAATCCTACGCGGGCCCCGCTGCACGGAACGACGAAGGGGCCGACGTCACCGCCGGCCCCTTCGCGAAAACGACTAGTCCTGCGTGATGGTGAGCGTGAAGGTTCCGCCCGTGTAGGTGCCGTCGAGATCGATCGAACCTTCGGCAACCGGTCCGGTCATGTCGACGGCGCCGTCGTCGAACGCCACGTGAACGGCGAGGTTGCCACCGCTCACTGCCCAGGTGTCGCTCGCGTCGTCATACGAGTCACCGTTGTAGTTGAGGCCGATCGTGCCGTCGCTCTGGAACTCGAGGCCCCAGGAGTCGCCGTCGGAGTCGACGCCGCTCCACGAGGTTCCGGTGAGGTCGACGGTTTCGGTGTCGCCACCGGTGTTGCCACCGGTGTTGCCACCGGGGAGCCCGAAGCAGGCCGTCAGTGAGGCGAGCAGCAGGAGGGTTGCGGACGCGGTTGCGAGGGTGCGACGAATTGTCATGCCCGTCACTTTAGCGGTGGTGCGGGGTCAACGGAATGCGACGCCACGCCGTGCGCTCGATGGCAGGGCCTGATCGACCGCTGCCCGGATCGTACTGCCGCCGTAACCGCGGCGCGCAAGGTAGGCGGTCAGTCGACGAACAGCCGTCTCGCGATCGACATGGCGGAGCTGGCCCGCTCGTTTGACGGCGATCTCGCGGGCTCTCGACAGTTCGTCGCCGGTGTCGATGAGGTCGAGCGCGTACTCGATCGCTGCAGGGACGAGCAGCCGCCGCGTGAGTTCCGCAGCGATCGCCGAACGACCGAGTCCTTTGCGCTCCTGCAGCGTGCCGACGAGGTTCTGTGCGAGCGCGATGTCGTCAACGTAGCCGTCGCGTTCGAGACGGGCGACCTCGTCGACGATCTCGTCGTCGGTGAAGTCTCGGTCGCGCAGATGGCGCTCGAGTTCGCGGCGGGAGAGACCGCGACGGGCGAGCGCACTGATCGACACATTGCGCGCGGCACCCGGAGCAGGTTCGGAGGAGGGAGCGGGCTCGGGCGAGAAGGAACGGCTCGACGACGTAGCCGGCTCAGGAAGGGGGGCCTCCGGAGCCGTGGCCTCGACGGGCTTGACGCCCGGGAGGTAAGTGACGCGCGCGAGGGCGCCGTCGTCGAGCCGTTCCATGGGGGCTACTCGCCTGATGCCTTGAGTGCGGCGGGTTCGATCGCGGAAACTTCGGCTGCAGCCTCAACCGCAACCGGCGTGATGGACGCCACGTTCGAGGCTTCGGCAGCCGCAGCGGCCTTGCCTGCGGCGCCGACCCCGAGCTTCGCGAGGATCTTCTGTTCGATCTCGTTCGCCATGTCGGGGTTCTCGAGCAGGAACGAGCGCGCGTTCTCTTTGCCCTGGCCGAGCTGGTCGCCGTCGTAGGTGTACCAGGCGCCCGACTTGCGCACGATCTCGTGCTCGACGCCGTAGTCGATCAGGCTGCCCTCGCGGGAGATGCCCGTGCCATACAAGATGTCGAACTCCGCCTGCTTGAAGGGCGGGGCCATCTTGTTCTTGACCACCTTGACGCGCGTGCGGTTGCCGACGGCATCCGTTCCGTCTTTCAGGGTCTCGATGCGGCGGATGTCGAGGCGCACCGAGGCGTAGAACTTGAGCGCCTTACCCCCCGCAGTGGTCTCGGGACTGCCGAAGAACACGCCGATCTTCTCGCGCAACTGGTTGATGAAGATCATCGTGGTCTGCGTCTGGCTGAGCGCGCCGGTGAGCTTGCGGAGAGCCTGCGACATGAGGCGGGCCTGGAGGCCGACGTGCGCGTCGCCCATCTCGCCCTCGATCTCGGCGCGGGGCACGAGCGCCGCGACGGAGTCGATGACGATGAGGTCGATCGAGCCCGACCGCACGAGCATGTCGGCGATCTCAAGCGCCTGCTCACCCGTGTCGGGCTGCGACACGAGGAGCGCGTCGATGTCGACGCCGAGATTCTTCGCGTACTCGGGGTCGAGCGCGTGCTCGGCGTCGATGAACGCTGCGATGCCGCCGCCCTTCTGCGCGTTGGCGATCGCGTGCAGCGTCAGGGTCGTCTTACCCGACGACTCCGGGCCGTAGATCTCGACGATGCGGCCGCGCGGGATGCCGCCGATGCCGAGGGCGACATCGAGGGCGATCGATCCGGTCGGGATGACGGCGACCGGTGCGCGCTCGTCGCTGCCGAGTCGCATCACCGAGCCTTTGCCGAACTGACGGTCGATTTGGGCGAGAGCGGTCTCGAGGGCCTTCTCGCGGTCTGCGGGACTGGGCATTTGCTTTCTCCTTCAGTTCGGCGGGATCTCTGTTGGTTCAACGCTCTGTTTGTTCAACGCTGTGTTTGTTCAACGGAGTGTCCCGATTGCTGTGCGCCCATCGGCTGCCGCTTGATCGCTGACCGGTGAAGCAAGGTCAGCGCCCTCACGGCAGGGCTAGTCGGTGTCCGACGAGTGCGACGCTACGCCCGGGGTCCGACATCGGTCGGGACCGACGGGCGGAAACGCACACAACTCGTCTTCGAATGACTCTGTGGAGGAGACTACGCGCACCCGAACGAATGTTCGAGAGGTTCGAGCGCCCGGCGTGTCGCGGCGCGGCTCAGCCCCGCGCGGGCTTGGGGCGACCGGCGCCGTGCCAACGTTCCGCCGGCACCTCCTGCACGCGGCACATGGCGATCCAGACGTCACGGGCCGGGATGCCGGCGGCGAGCGCCTGCTCGGGCGTGCGGTTGCCCAGCTCCACTATCACGGTGTCGCGCAGCAGCACCCGCCCGAAGGCGCCGAACTCGTCATCGACGGCTCGGGTGAACTCGCTGAGCTTCAGCGGACGGCGAGATCGACGTCGAACTCGGCGACCAGCTCGTCGGGCAGCGTGTCGGGCACGCGGTCGAACGACGGGCCGCTGGCGAACGAAACGCCCTCGACCACGGCGAGGCGGTCACCCACCTCGCGCATGATGACCGAGATCGGGGTGTCGAGCGCATCGGCGACCGAGGCGAGGATCTCGCTCGACGCCTCCTTCTGACCGCGCTCGACCTCACTGAGGTACCCGAGCGCGACACTCGCACGTGAGGCGACCTGCCGGAGAGTCATCGCCTTCTGCAGGCGGAAATCACGGAGGACGTCACCGATTTCCTGACGGACCAGAACCATGGTGTCCTCCTTCACAAGGTCTGTGGAACCCGGATGGGCTCCTGGTGGGGTGGTAAGGCTACCCCACCGGTCTACATGAACTCTAATTCGCGTCACCCCTGGAAACCCTGGGACGACACGATCTGTAACGAGATCGAAACGGCGTCTATTCCGGGAAGGACGTCAGCGCCAGTTCGATCACTGACTCCACGGTCTCACGCCGGATGGCTGCGCGGTCACCTCCCAGTTCGAGGCGCACCGAGCGGATGCCGCTGCTCGTGGCGACCGCGATCCACACCTCCCCCGGCGAATGCCCGTCCTGCGGGTCGGGGCCGGCGACACCGGTCGTCGCGAGCCCCAGGTCGGCGTTCAACCGAACGCGCACCCCTGACGCCATCTGTTCGGCGACCGCCGCCTGGATGGGGCCTCCGGCGGCTAGGAGGGCGGCATCCACCCCCAGCAGTTCGCGCTTCAACTCGGTCGCATACGCGACGATCCCGCCGCGCACCGCCGCCGATGCTCCGGGCACCGACACCAGTTCGGCGACGACCAGCCCGCCCGTGAGCGACTCGGCGACGGCGACGGTCAACCGGCGTTCGATGAGAGCGTGGATGAGGCGTTCCGCGAGCTGCCCGGACATGTGGTTTCGATACGCCGCTTCGCGGCTACTCAACCGGCGGATTCTTGGCGGGGCGGCCCTTCCAGGCCTGCCAGAGGTATTCGGCACCGCTCACGAGCGTGATGATGACCGCGAGGGTCATGAGCACGGCGTTCAGCGCATGCATCCCGTCACCGAAGAAGTTCCACAGCGGCAGGATCGCGAACGAGATCGCGATGATCTGCACCCAGGTCTTG
>CAZCEE010000222.1:0-4453 GCA_964497165.1 uncultured Schumannella sp.
GTGGCGCGCGACCGCGGGTTCGCGGGGCTCGTGCTGTTGGGCTCGGCGTCGCCGACTGCCGCGCACCGGCGCGACGAGTGGTCGGACCACGACTTCTTCATGCTCGCCCACCCGGGCGCTGAGGCGGCGGTGCGCGAGGTCGAGTCGTGGCTGCCCGATCCCGACCGGCTGGTGCTCGTCGCTCGCGAGGGCGAGATCGGCTTCGCGGCGGTCTACGACGACGGGCACGTCTTCGAGTTCGCGGCCGCGACCGCGGACGAACTCGGCGGGGCGCTCGCCACGGATGACGTCGACATCCCGGTCGACGACGGCCCCGCCGCGGCCCTGATCGCCGCCTCGCAGGCACGCGTGCTCGCGGCGCCGCCCGCCGACCCGGCCAACGACGCGCGGCTCGTGCTCGTGAAGCTGCTGATCGGCGTCGGACGCGACCGCCGCGGAGAGTCGCTCGTCGCCGGGCAGTTCGTGCACGTCTTCGCGGTCACCCACTTCGCACGAGCGGTGCGGGCCCGCATCCCCGTCGAGGCGTCGGTGCGCGACGGGATCGACCCGCTGCGCCGCTTCGAGCGCGACTACCCCGATCTCGGCGCGGCGCTGCGGACGGTGCTCGGGGCGCCCGTCGAGGATGCCGCTCGCGGGTTGTTCGATCTGTTGCGCGCGACGCTCGAACCGGGATGGGATGCCTTCCCGAGCCGGGCCGCGGATATCGTCGCGACCCGACTCGGGTGGACGGCTTAGCGCCCTGCGGCGTCGATGATGTCGGCGGTCGCCTCCGGCTGCGACAGGAACGGCGAGTGGCCCGTGTCGAGCCGGTGCACCGTCGAGCCGGCCCGGCCGGAGAGCGCCTCCTGCGCGAAGAGCGGGAAGATGGCGTCGCGCTCGGTGATGATGTAGGTCGACGGGATGGTCTGCCAGGCGACCTGCGTCACGACGTCGCTGAACGGCTTCGTCGCCTGCGCGAGGAGTCGAGCGGCGTTGGCGTGGGCGACCTCGTCGGGCAGGTCGTTGAAGAACAGGCTCTCCGCCGGTTCGGCCGGGTTGCCGGCGGTCGTGAGCGCGCCGTCGACCATCCACCAAGTCGGGGGCACCCCGCCGACGGCACCGAGCAGCGACTCGCCCGCGTCGAGGGCGAACGCGGCGATGTAGACGATGTGTGTGACGTTCGCCGCGCCGGCCAGGCCCTGGGTCGTGGGAACTCCGCCGTACGAGTGGGCGACCACGACGACGGGGCCGTCGATCGCGTCCACGGCATCCCGAACCGCCTTCGCGTCATCGGCGAGGTCGAGCTCGGCCTTGTTCGGCGCGTGCACCGTCGGCAGGTCGATGGCGAGCACGGTGCGGCCCTTCGCTTCGAGCAGCGCGCGGACGGCATCCCAGCACCAGGCGCCATGCCAGGCGCCGTGGACGAGCAGGATGGTGGGGGTGTTCGACATGGTCTCCTCCTTGAGCGGGTGATGCTTCGTGGGCAGGATAGGCAGTGTCAGGGATCCCGATCTCTGGCCGGAGGCGAAAATCGATGACGATGAGCGAAGCGGCTGACGGCGTTGTGCACGCGCGCACGACCGACGTGCCCGAGGCAGAGCGGTTCGACTACTTTCGGGATGCCGTGAGCGACGTGTACCTCGGCATCCGCACCGAGTGGTCAGGCCCCGGCGTCTTCGATGCGTCGTTCGACTCCTACCCGGTCGACGGCGACGTGCTGGCGCACATGTGGGCGCCGGGCCATGTCGGTCGCCGCGGTTCGGCGCTCGTGAAGCAGCGGCCCGACGAAGCCGTCTACCTGAACCTCAGCACCTCGGGCGATCACCGCGTGAGCCACCTCGACCGCACCTGGTCGCTTGGCCGCGGGATGCCGATCCTGCTCGACAGCGAGTCGCCCTTCCTCGTCGACTTCGCCGACCGTGCTCGCTTCCGGCTGTTCTCGCTGCGCATCGAAAAGCGCGACGGCTTCGCGCCCACCCGCCGCGATGTGCTGCGCATCAACGAGCAGCTCGCCCGCACGACAACCGGTCGGGCGTTGGCGACCCAGGCGCGGCTGATGTGCGCCGAGATCGAAGCCGGCCGCCCCGAGGTCGCGGCGGCGATGGCCGCCCCGGTGCGCGCACTTCTCGTTGTGCTCGCCGGATCGTCGGTTGAGCCGAATGGTCGCCTCGACGAGTTCAAGACGGTCGCCCGAGCCCACCTCACGGCTGCCGATCTGCGGGCTGACGACGTTGCCGCCGCGTTCGGGCTCAGCGCCCGCACCGTGCAGACGGTGTTCAGTGCAGCCGGGGAGACTTTCGCGACGTGGCTGCTCGCCGAACGCCTCGATCTCGCGTCCGAGCGTCTCGCCTCGCCGGCCTGGCGGATGCGCAGCGTCGCGACGATCGCCGACGCCTGCGGGTTCCGTGATCCGACCCACTTCCACCGCGCCTTCCGCGCCCGATTCGGGATGACGCCGGGCGAGTTGCGCCCCAGCCGGTAGGGCGTCCTCCGGTCGAACCCCGGGCGCCCGGATGCTAAAGTCTCCTGGTGCCTCGGCTCGTTCGAGGCGTGCCCCGATAGCTCAGTGGTAGAGCACTTCCATGGTAAGGAAGGGGTCGTCAGTTCAATCCTGACTCGGGGCTCGGCGTTTCCGTCGGTGCCCACGCGGCGGGGGGAACTGCCCTTGGCTGAGTAGCTCAGTTGGTTAGAGCGCACGACTCATAATCGTGAGGTCGCGGGATCGTGCCCCGCCTCAGCTACCAACGTCTCCTGCGACCGCGGTACGACTCGGTCCGTCTCGGTCCTCGTCTCTACTCCGTTTCTGGATGCGGCGCAGCTACGATTGAGGTGGAGGTCGACGTGACAGACGCAGACGAGGCGGGCGAGGCCATCGAGCCTGTCTCTACGGGCGCGTCTCCCTCCTACGCGTACGCCGGGCTTGTTCAGGCCTCGGTCGTCGATTTCGAATCATTGGCGAAGGTCGCAGCCAGGGCCGCGCGCATGGCGGATGAAGTGCTGGCTTACTACGCCGAGTCCTTTACCAAGATGGCCGAAGCGATGGAGCGCGTGACTTCGATAGCCGCTCGCGCGGCTGCGCAAATGGTCGAGGTAGGCCGGACCTTCTTTAGCTCCATGCTGGACGACTGGATTCTGTCGCCCCTCGCTGTCGACTCGCCCAAGGACCCGACGAAGCGGCTGAGACGTCTTCAGAAGGACGCCGAACATCGAATCCGCGTGGCAATGGCCGTTCAACGCCGAAGCTCGGCCCGCCGCAACGTCTTCTCGACCGCTCTCCTGGTAACCACCTCGACTGTTACCCCCAACGGCCCCAACCGTTCCCTCGCCGCGCTTGTACCAGCCGCGGTGGGGGTCACTGCTTAGCGCCAGACACCGGCCCTTTCCGCACCTCGCGAAAGGGACAAACGTGTCCGCAATTCCTCCGGTGACCGCGCCGGTCTATCTCAACTACCAGCAGGCCGCTTGCTACCTGGGCCTCTCGGTTCGGCAGGTCCAGCGAGCCGCGCGTGCCGGAAAGATCGCGCATTTCAAGTTCGGCGGCCACCAGGTGCAGTTCATGGCAGATCACCTGGACGACTACGCGCGAAGTTGCTTCAGCCCTGCGCGCGAAGACTCCTGATGGAGACCTTGTTCGCGATGCTGCTCACCGCTCCTGTGCAAGTCGGGGTCGCGATGCTGTTGACTTGGGGCATCGGGCCGGGCGTTTGCGTCAGGCTCGCGAGCCTCTGCTATCTGCGGTCCGACGCTAGACGGCGCGGTATTGTGCGGGCCCTCTACCGACGGAGTTTGCTTGAGCAGCCCGTTTGGGCCATCCAACAACTTGAGCGCGGTGTCGCCGAGGGTCTGCCGAATCGGTTTCGACGCCGCAAGGCCTCGCGAGGTGCCGGTCGTGACGAGACGTGAGCAGGATCAAGTCTTGGCGAGAGAATGGATCGCATGTCGAGTAGTGCGCTCTCTTCCGACACGATCGTCGACTATCCCGCGGGGGCGACAGCGTCGCGCGGCGTGGTGCTCGCCACCCTGCCGCTCCCCGAGGGGCTTGGCGTCGTGCTCGATCGCACCGCGTTCCACGCCGTCGACGCGGGGTGGCCCGACCAGCCCGCCGACCGCGGCACCCTCGCCGGGCAGGAGGTTCTCGATGCCGTCGTCGGGGCGACTGACGGGGGCGAGATCCTCATCGGCGGCGACATCCCGGTGCGCACGGGTGCCGAAGGGTGGTCGTTCGTCGTCGCACACGTTCTGGCGGCCGATACGCCCATCTCGGTCGGCGACGACGTCGAGGTGACCGTCGACGAGGGTTACAGGAACGCGCTGTCCGCCGGGCACACCGCCTGCCATCTCGCGTCGCTCGCGCTCGACGACGCGCTCGCGGGGGCCTGGACCAAAGAGGTGCCCGCTGACACCCTCGGCGCCCCCGGATTCGACGCTCTCGCCTGCGCCTCGTCGCGCATCCACGAGCACGGCTCCATAGACG
>CAZCEE010000223.1:0-4423 GCA_964497165.1 uncultured Schumannella sp.
GGTCGGGGTCCTGCGCGATCCAGGCGCGGGCGTCGTCGATGACGGCCATTTGTCGTTCCTACAGGGCCGCGACGACGCGGGCGAGCAGGTCGGAGATCACCGGTTCGGCGTCCTTGCCGGCCTGCAGCACTTCGGCGTGGCTGAGCGCGTCGGGGGAGATGCCAGCCGCGAGGTTGGTGATGAGCGAGAAGCCGAGGATCTCCATCCCCGCCTCACGGGCCGCTATCGCTTCGAGCGCCGTCGACATTCCGACGATGTGGCCGCCGATCGCTTTCGCCATCTGCACCTCGGCCGGCGTCTCGTAGTGCGGGCCGCGGAACTGCGTGTAGACGCCCTCGTCGAGGCCGGGCTCGACGGTGCGCGCGATGTCGCGCAGGCGCCGCGCATAGAGGTCGGTGAGGTCGATGAAGGTCGCGCCCTCGAGCGGGGAGTCGGCCGTCAGGTTGAGGTGGTCGGAGATGAGCACCGGGGTGCCGGGGGTCCAGTGCTCCTTGATGCCGCCGGCGCCGTTGGTGAGCACCATGATGGATGCCCCCGCGGCAGCGGCGGTGCGCACCGAGTGCACGACCCGCCGCACTCCGTGGCCCTCGTAGTAGTGCGTGCGAGCGCCGATGACGAGCGCGTGCTTCCCGTTGGGGAGACGGATGCTGCGGAGGGTTCCGACGTGCCCGGTCAGGGCGGGCTTGCCGAAACCGACGATGTCGGTTGCCGGCACCGTCGCGACGGTCTCTCCGAGCAGATCGGCGGCTTTCGCCCAGCCGCTGCCGAGTGTGAGCGCGATGTCGTGCTTCGCGACACCGGTGGCTGCGGCGAGCTGAGCTGCGGCCTCCTTCGCGATCGCGAACGGATCGGCTGCCGGGTCGTCGAGCGGGTTGGAAGCGTTGCCCATCCGTTCACTCTAGAACGCACCCGCGCCGGGGCCGCCTGCGATTGCTGTGAGAATGAGGGCATGTCGTACGAGTTCGAGCGCACCCACCGCCTGGCCGTCCTCGGCGGCGGGCCCGGGGGCTACGAAGCAGCACTGACGGGCGCGCAGCTCGGCGCCGACGTGACCCTCGTCGAGCGCGCGGGGGTGGGGGGCTCGGCGGTGCTCACCGACGTCGTGCCGTCGAAGACGCTCATCGCCACCGCTGAGGCGGCAACCGCGGTCGGCGAGGCGGCAGACCTCGGGGTGCAGTTCTTCACCCGTAACGACAAGGGCCGACCGGTGCGTCCCGAAGTCGCGGTCAATCTCGACGCGGTCAACAAGCGGCTGCTCGCCCTCGCCCAACAGCAGTCGGCCGACATGAAAGCTCAGCTGGTGCGCGCGGGGGTGCGCATCGTGCAGGGCGACGGTCGGCTGGAGGACGCGAACACCATCATCGCGTCGACCGGACGAGGCAAAGCCCGCACCGACTTCGACGAAATCACCGCCGACACCCTCATCGTCGCGGTGGGCGCCTCGCCCCGCGCGCTGCCGACCGCGAAGCCCGACGGCGAGCGCATCTTCACCTGGACCCAGCTCTATTCCCTCGAGTCGATTCCCGAGCACCTCATCGTCGTCGGGTCGGGTGTCACCGGTGCCGAATTCGCCTCCGCCTACCTCGCCCTCGGCGCCAAAGTCACCCTCGTCTCAAGCCGCGACAAAGTGCTGCCGGGTGAGGACAGCGACGCCGCGACCGTCATCGAGAACGTGTTCCGCCGCAATGGCATGACGGTGCTCAACAAGAGCCGCATGGCATCCGTCGAGAGGGCTGGCGACGGCGTGATCGTGAAACTCGTGGACGGTCGCGAAGTCACCGGCTCGCACGCACTCCTCGCGCTCGGCTCGGTGCCGAACACGTCCGGGATCGGGCTCGCCGAGGCCGGCATCCAGCTCACCGAATCGGGGCACATCCGCGTCAATCGCGTCGCCCGCACCTCGATGCCCTCGGTCTACGCGGCGGGCGATGCGAGCGACTTCCTGCCGCTGGCATCCGTCGCTTCGATGCAGGGTCGCACCGCAGTGTTCCACGCACTCGGCGACGCCGTCACGCCGACCGAGTTGCGCAACGTGACGAGCAACATCTTCACGCAGCCCGAAGTCGCCACCGTCGGCTGGTCGCAACACCAGATCGAGCAGGGCATCGCGCAGGGCGAGATCTACAAGTTGCCACTCGCGAGCAACCCCCGGGCGAAGATGATGGGCATCAAGGACGGCTTCGTGAAGCTGTTCGCCCGTACCGGCTCGGGAACCGTCATCGGTGGTGTCGTCGTCGCCCCGAAGGCGAGCGACCTCATCCTGCCGATCGCCCTCGCGGTCGAGCACCGGCTCACGGTCGACCAGCTCGCCCGCGCGTTCAGCGTCTACCCGTCACTGTCGGGTTCGATCACCGACGCCGCCCGCGCGATGCACATCGTCGGGTAGGCGCCGCTTTCCGTTTTCAGGAAGTCAGGTGGCTGGTGGGTCTGTTGGGCGAGATGTACAGGACAGCAGCAACATCCTCAACACTGGCAACCCAGCTTCCTGAAAACGGAGGTCTGCGGCCCCCTCCCCAGCCCGACATGAGTTGATTTCCTCCCTGCGGCTGCGGGATGAGATTCGGACGCTGTCGCGCGGCGTCACCATCACAGGATGTACTCGGCGGCAGCGGTCGTGACGGCGCTCGGCGGGATCGCGACGCGCACCCAGATCCTCTCCGCCGGGTTGACCGGATCGGACATCACGGCGGCGGTTCGTCGCGGTGACATGCGCCGGGTGCGCCGGGCGCATTACGCGACGCCCGCTGCGACACAGGATGCCGTGGATGCGGTGCGCGTTGGCGGCCGCCTATGCGGCGTAAGTGCAGCACGCAGCTACGGGCTCTGGGCAGGATTCGACGAGACACTGCACATTGCCGTGGCGCGCAACGCGTCGCGACTTCGGGTCATCCGCGAGCACGAGGCCATCACTCCGGATCGCGGTGATCGCCAGGTCGAACTTCATTGGATCGAGACCGAGGACACCCGTGAGTGCTGGCGGGTGAGTCTGCATGACTGTCTTCGCGAGGTTGTCGGCTGGTCGGATCGGGAGACGGCGATGGCATGCCTGGACACTGCGGTCGAGATCGCGGGGGTGACGAGGGAGGGGCTCCGGGCCGTGTTCGCGGGGGAGCCGGCGTCGTCCCGGTTGCGCGCCGCCGACGCCCGAGCCGGGAGCGGTTCCGGCTACGAGTCGATCGTGGTTCGACGTCTCAGCGCGCGCGGGCTGCGGGTCCGCCAGCAGGTGTGGATCCCCGAGGTGGGGCGGGTCGACGGGGTCATCGAAGACATCCTCGTTCTCGAAATCGACGGATTCGAGTATCACTTCACCCGCGAGGCTTTTGAGGAGGATCGTCGACGGGATGCCGTGCTCGCGAGCCTCGGCACGGCCGGTATTCGACTCAGCACCCGTCGCATCCGCGCCGACTGGGACGGCTGCGTCGCGGACATCCTGGCGGCTCTCCGTATTCAGGAAGACCGGGGGCGCGTGATTCCTGTGTCGAGTCGCGCGACCTCAGGAGCAGGCGCCAGCAACATCAGCACCGCAGCTTCCTGAAAACGGAAAGCGTCAGTCTTCGATCGCGAGGAGACGGTGGCCGGCCGAGACGGTGGCGCCGACCTTGGCGTCGAGAGCGACGATCGTGCCGTCCTTGTGCGCCGAAATCGGCTGCTCCATCTTCATCGCCTCGAGCACGAGCACGAGGTCGCCCTTGACGACCTTGTCGCCCTCGGCGACGGCGACCTTGACGATCGTGGCCTGCATGGGTGAGGCGATCGTCGTACCGGTCGCGGTCGCGACGCTCCCGCCGCCGTGGCGACGACGCGGCGCCGGGGCAGCCGAAACCGAACCGGATGACGGCAGCAGCTTGGTCGGCAGCGAGACCGAGATGCGCTTGCCTTCGACCTCGACGACGACGTCGTGACGCTTCTCGGGAGCGCCGGATTCGGTCAGAATCCCGCCCCACGGTTCGATGTCGTTATCGAACTCGGTCTCGATCCAGCGCGTGTAGACGCCGAAGTTGCCGTCGGCGGCGACGAATGCCGGGTCGCGCACGATCTTGCGGTGGAACGGCAGTACGGTCGGCAGGCCGGCGACCTCGAATTCGTCGAGAGCCCGGCGGGCGCGTTCGAGAGCGTCAGCGCGGGTGTGCCCGGTGACGATGAGCTTCGCGAGCAAGGAGTCGAACGAGCCGGAGATGACGTCGCCCGTCGTCACGCCGGAGTCGACGCGAACGCCCGGTCCGCCGGGGAAGCGCAGCACGTGCACGGGTCCCGGCGTCGGCATGAAGTTGCGCCCCGGGTCTTCGCCGTTGATGCGGAACTCGATCGAGTGACCGTGGGTCACCGGGTCGACCGGGTCGAGCAGCCCGCCTTCGGCGATGCGGAACTGCTCCCGCACGAGGTCGATGCCGGTGACTTCCTCCGAGACGGGGTGGTCGACCTG
>CAZCEE010000224.1:0-4419 GCA_964497165.1 uncultured Schumannella sp.
GACGAGTCGCGCCGGGGCGGCGACGGGCGAGACGTCGTCGGTGCCGCGGCGGTCAGCGAGGAGCGCGTGCCAGCCCGTGAGGTTGTCGTCGTGGGTCCACGTGGCGACGCCGTCGAGGTGCGGGTCGGGCAGCGTCGTGCGGTCGTCGAGCATCGGGAACACGAGGAGCTGGCGGGCGAGCGGGATGTGCTGGTCGCGCGCGAGGATGGCGACTCCCGCGGCGATCCCGCCGCCGCCGGAGTCGCCCATGATCGCCACGCGGGCGGGATCGACTCCGAGCTCGGCGGCGTGGTCGAGAAGCCACCGGAGGGCGGCGAGCACGTCCCGTGCGGGCGTCTCACCCGTCGCCTCCGGGGCGCGCCGATACTCGACCGCGAGCATCGGAACGCCCGTCCACTGCACGTGCTGGCGCACGAACGGGTCGTACGCGTCGACGGATCCGGCGATCATGCCGCCGCCGTGGACGTAGATCGCCGCAGCTCCCGGCGCCGACCCCGCCCTCTCGTACCAGCGGAGGAGGATGGTCGCACCGTCGTCCGTCTCGGTCGCGAAGTCACGCGAGCCCACGTCGGGAGCGGGTTCCGAGTCCGCGAAGCTGAGCGGCAGGAGCTCATCGATGAGCGCGCGCAGCGCGAGCGGGTCCGCCGCCGCGGGCGGGTCCGAGCGCCCGGACGGGTCGGAGTGGGCGTCGAGGAAAGTCCGGAAGTCCGGGTCCATCGGCAGCGGCATGTCTGGGCCCTAGGGTTCAGTTCGGCTTACGAGAGGAGCGTAGTTCGCGCGTCACGAGTTGCGCGACGACGAGCACGATGAGCACCGAGAACGCGACGTTCGCCCAGAGCGGCGGGATCGACGCGGCGGCCCACAGCCCCAGTGGCGACAGGAGGCTCGCGGGCACCCCGATGAGCAGCGCCATCATGAAGTCGATGTTGCCCCGCCGCGAGTTGGCGACGGTAGCCGAAATCGAGCCGGGCACCATCATGAGCAGCGAGGTGCCCTTCGCGATGAGGTCGCTCGCACCGTAGGCGACGATCAACGCCGGCACGACCATCACGCCGCCGCCGACGCCGAACAGGGCCGACAGGATGCCGACGACGAGGCCCAGCAGAACAAGGGTGGCGCCGGTGAGGATGCCGATCTCGATCGTGTCGTCGCGTTCGGGGATGCGCACCCACAGGCTCGCGGCCACGACCAGCATGAGCGCGATGAAGCTCCAGAACAGCACCCGGCGAGGGAGGCGGTTGAGCAGGAGGCTGCCGATCTGCGCGCCGCCGACGGCGCCGATCGCCAACAGGAGGCCCGCCAACCAGTCGATCTGGTGGGTGAGCCCGTAGCCGATCGCGCCGACGATGGCGGTCGGCAGGATCGCAGCCACCGAGGTTCCGGCGGCTCGGCGCTGATCCACCCCCAGCAGCAGCAGCGCGGGAACGACGAGGATGCCGCCGCCGACGCCGAACAGGCCGGAGAGCAGACCGGCGAGGATGCCGACGAGGATCAACGCCGCCCAGTGCGGTCGCGGCGCCGACTCGACCGAGTGCGCCCCAATCGCGGAGTTCACTCGGTGACGCCGTGTGCGACGACGACGCGACCCGAACCGTCGGAGCGCGGATCGGAGGCGGCATCCCAGCCCGATGCGGTCGCCCGGATGACGTTCGAGTGGCCGAGGTATTCGTACCGCGGGGGAACGACGCGCGGCACGAGATCGGTGGTGGCGAGAGAACGCCGAGGGAGGTCGGCGACATCCGACTCGATGATGACGGAGTTCGCCGTGTCCGCTTCCTCCTGGCGACCGACGATCCAGCGCGGGGCGCTCGTCGCCTCGATTGCCGAGGCCCCGGCGAGCAACCTCAGCAGCAGCTGGGCGTGGATCTGCGGCTGGGCCTGGCCCCCCATCGTCGCGAGCGCGTGGGACAGTTCGCCGTCGCGCTCGACGAGCACCGGCATGAGCGTGTGCGGGGGACGCCGGCCGCCCGCGAAGGCGGCGGGGTGCGCGGGATCGAGCGAGAACGCCGACCCGCGATTCTGGAACAGCACCCCGGTCGCCGGTTCGAGGATGCCGGAGCCGAACGGCTCGAAGACCGACTGCACGAGCGACACCGCCCAGCCGTCATCGCTGACCGCGACCAGCCCGACCGTGTCACCCTGCGGATTCGTCGAGGCGGGCGCGGAGCCCGGGGCCTCGACGGCGATCAGTTCGGCACCATCGAGCGCGGTGGCCGAGTCGGCGAGGTAGGCGAGGCGCACGCGGTTGGCGTCGCGGAACGCCAGCGCGAGTCGCGCGGCATCGGCCCCGAGGGGGTCGGCGATGGATGCCGTCTCCAGCCCGCGGAGCACGCGCAGCAGCGCGAAGCCCTGCGTGTTGGGGGGACTGGTGAGCACGGTGTGGCCCATGAACTCACCGCGCAGCGGGTCGCTCACCGTCGGGCGGAAGCGCGCGACCTCGTCGTCGTCGATGCGACTCCCGACGGTTCGGAGGCCGTCGATCCAGCGGGTCGCGAGTGCACCCTCGTAGAACGCGCTCGGCCCCGCTGCGGCGACCTGGTCGAGGGTCTCGGCGAGCGCGGGCTGCTGCAGCACCTGCCCCTCGATGAGCGGCACGCCGCCGGGCCGGAACGTCGCGTTCCACGCCTCGAAGGCCGCAAGTTCGCGATGCTCGCCGACGATGGCGCGGGCGACCGAGCGGGCCAGCGAATGTCCGTCGGCCGCGAGAGTGCGGGCGTCGGACAGCAGGACGTTCCAGCTCAGGGTGCCGCCGATCTCGGCGAGTGCTTCCCACCCGCGGAGGCCGCCGGGAACGGTCACCGCGTCGACGCCGCGTGACGGCATCCCGTCGCCGTGCCGGGCACGCAACGCCTCGAGGGTCTCGGCGGCCGCCGCGGGGCCGGTCGCGTTCACGAATCGCGTTCGACCGGAGGGGTCGCGCACCAGGGCGACGAGGTCACCGCCGAGCGCGACGTTGTTCGGGTACACGACGCACAGCACTGCGGCGGCGGCGATCGCGGCATCGACCGCGGTGCCGCCGAGTTCGAGCACGCGGGCACCCGCCGCGGTCGCGGCGTCATGGGAGGTGGCGATCGCGCCCCCGCGCGACGGCCCTGGCGTCGTCGTCATCGAGCGGCAGCTCGTTCGTCGCGGTCGGCCGCGCGCAGGGCCTCCTGTAGAACGGTGTCGATGTGGGCGCGCGCCTCGGTCTCGGCGGCCACTGGGTCGTGGGCGGCGATGGCTTCGAAGATGCGACGGTGGGCCGCGCTCGACGCCTGCCGACGGGCCGAGGTCTGCAGGGCGCGGCGCCGGCTCGGGGCGATCTCGGTCGCGATGAGCGCGGTGAGCTGTGCGAACAGCGGGTTGTGCGTGTAGACGGAGATCGCCTGGTGGAATGAGCGGTCGAGCTCCGCGTAGCGGTCGAGGTCGGTTTCGTGCTCCATCTCCTCCACGAGAGCGCGAAGCTGCTCGACGTCGCGCGGCGTGACCCGCCCGGCGGCGAGCGCGGCGATCGGCGGCTCGATGACGGCGCGCAGCTCCATGATGCGGCCGAGCTCGATCGCGGTGTCGGAGGACGAGTTGAGCAGGCCGGCGAGAGCATCCCCGGTGACGCCGCGCGCTGCTGGCTGCAGGATGATCGTGCCGCGTCCTGGTCGGCGGTCGATCAAACCGCGGGCTTCGAGTTCGTGAAGGGCCTGGCGAACCGAGACCCGGGAGACGCCGAGTTCTTCGCCGAGCTCGCGTTCGCTGGGAAGGCGATCGCCGGCCTTCAGCACGCCGTCGAGGATCAGGCGCTCGAGGTCGACCGAGAGCCGGTCGGGTACCGAGAGCGCGTGGCCGCGGCGGAGTGATGACCACTCGACCTGAACCATGATCCCACCTCGTCTTCTTGTGGACAGATTGACAGTTGGTCCTACCAATGTCAAACTCCGACCAACATCCCCACACCAAGGAGCAGTCGATGAAGCCCTACCGCTCAGTATTTGCCATCGCCACAACTGCCGCCATCGCACTCGCCGTCGTCGGCTGTAGCGCCGGACCGTCGGACTCACCGGAGGGCGAGGACGATCTCGGCCTCGTCACGGCCGGCAAGCTCACCCTCTGCGTCAACCTCGACACTCCCCCGAACATCTACGCCGAAGAAGACGGCACCCCGATCGGAGTCGAGATCGACATCGTCCACGCGATGACCGACGAGATGGGCTTGGAGCCGGAGTTCAAGGAGTACGCGTTCTCCGGTCTGATCCCGGCACTTCAGGCCCAGCAGTGCGACACCATCATGTCGTCGCTCTACATCAAGCCCGAGCGCGAGGAGATCGCGAACTTCGTGCCGTACCTGATCTCCGGAACGGGCGTGGCGGTCGCGAAGGAGAACCCGGCCGGCGGCACCGGCTACGACGACAGCCTGTGCGGCGTGACAGCGATCGGCATCACGGGTGC
>CAZCEE010000225.1:0-4406 GCA_964497165.1 uncultured Schumannella sp.
GGCCGTCGCGCCGGAACCGAGAACGTCCTCGGGGCGATCGCGCTCGCGGCCGCGCTCGCCGGCCGGCCCCGGCTCCGCTTGGCGGCCGGTGCTGTCACTGCCGCTCGCGACGTCCTCATCGACGGCATCCTGCGCGACGTGCCCGGCAGCATCCTCACCGGGTCGCGTCGGCACCGCCTGCCCGGGCACGCCTCGTTCTGCTTCCCCGGGACCGCGGGTGAGGCCGTGCTCGTTGAACTCGGGATGGGCGGCATCGTCTGCTCGAGCGGCTCGGCGTGCGCTGCCGGGTCCGACGAGCCATCGCCCGCGTTGCTCGCCCTCGGGATCGCGCCCGAGGTCGCTCAGACGGCGGTGCGCTTCAGCTTCGGCGCCGGACTCACCGTCGACGATTCCGAACGGGTCGTCGCCGAGGTCGCGGCGGCAGTGGCGGCGGTCTCAGCGATTGCGCGCCGGTAGGCTGGGGCCTTCGCATCACTCGACCCCTACTGAAAGTCGCGCAAGCCGGCGCGGCTGACCTCTGGAGCCCCATCCGTGGCAACGCCCACCCCGCTCGACTCGATCATCTCCCTCGCGAAGCGTCGTGGCTTCGTCTTCCAGTCCGGTGAGATCTACGGCGGATCCCGGTCCGCCTGGGACTACGGGCCGCTCGGCACCGCGCTGAAAGAGAACATCAAGCGCGAGTGGTGGAAGTTCATGGTGCAGACCCGTGACGACATCGTCGGCATCGACTCCTCGGTCATCCTTCCCAAGCGCGTGTGGGAGGCGTCCGGGCACGTCGATGTCTTCTCCGACCCGCTCGTCGAGTGTCAGAGCTGCCACAAGCGCTACCGCGAAGACCACCTGCTCGAGGCGTTCGAAGAGAAGAAGGGCCGAGCCCCCGCGAATGGCATGGCCGACATCGCCTGCGAGAACTGCGGCACCCGCGGCCAGTGGACCGAACCGCGCGCGTTCAGCGGTCTGCTGAAGACCTACCTCGGTCCGGTCGACGACGAGGCCGGGTTGCACTATCTGCGCCCGGAGACCGCGCAAGGCATCTTCGTGAACTTCGCCAACGTGCTCTCGAGTGCGCGCATGAAGCCCCCGTTTGGCATCGCCCAGGTCGGCAAGAGTTTCCGCAACGAGATCACCCCCGGCAACTTCATCTTCCGCACGCGCGAGTTCGAGCAGATGGAGATGGAGTTCTTCGTGCAGGCGGGCACCGACGAGGAGTGGTTCACCTACTGGATCGACCAGTGCGAGCAGTGGTATCTCGGCCTCGGTATCACCCCCGAGAACCTGCGCCGGTATGAGCATCCGCAGGAGAAGCTGTCGCACTACTCGAAGCGCACCGTCGACCTCGAGTACCGCTTCGGGTTCACCGGGAGCGAGTGGGGCGAGCTGATGGGTGTCGCCAACCGCACCGACTTCGACCTCTCGACCCACTCGAAAGAGTCGGGCGTCGACCTGTCGTACTTCGACCAGACGACGAACGAGCGCTGGACGCCGTACGTCATCGAGCCGGCGTTCGGCCTCACCCGCGCCCTGATGGCGTTCCTCGTCGACGCGTACGCCGAAGACGAGGCGCCGAACACGAAGGGCGGCGTCGACAAGCGCACCGTGCTGCGGCTCGACCGCCGGCTCGCGCCGGTCAAGGTCGCCGTGCTGCCGCTGTCGCGCAACGAACAGCTCTCGCCCGTCGCGAAGGAGCTGGCAGCCGACCTGCGGCAGGACTGGATGATCGAGTTCGACGATGCCGGCGCGATCGGTCGCCGCTACCGCCGACAAGACGAGATCGGCACCCCGTTCGCGGTGACCGTCGACTTCGACACCCTCGACGACAAGGCCGTCACCGTGCGTGAGCGCGACACGATGGGGCAGGAGCGGGTCTCGCTCGACCGCCTGAAGGGGTACCTCGCCGAACAGCTGAAGGGCTAGTTCCATCTAGCGGAAGTCGCTGGACAAATACCTATGGGCATAGGTAGTCTGTCCCGCGACGACGATGTCGGAAGGACCACACCCCTCATGGCTATCTATACGCCCGCTCAGTTGCTCGAAGACTTCTCGCTCGAGATGACCGGCAAAGACGTGCCCGGTCTTCTCGAAGCCGCCCCGCTCATCCCGCAGGGGACGCGCATCAATGTGACCTTCCTCGGCAACGAAGACTTGTCGATGCGGCTCGTCGCCTCGAAGGCGGTGCTCGACGGCGGGTTCATCCCGGTGCCGCACATCTCGGCCAGGCGTCTGGTGTCGCAGCAGCAGCTCGAGGAGTTCCTCACCGCGCTGCAGGCGCAGAACACCTCGACGCACGTCTTCTCGGTCGGCGGCGACCCGTCGACTCCTGAGGGCCCCTATGAGGACTCGCACGACGTCATCAAGACGGGACTGTTGCAGCAGCACGGCGCGCAGGACATCTCGATCGCCGGCTACCCCGAGGGTCACCCCGACATCTCGGATGAGAAGTTGTGGACGGCGATCACCGGCAAACACGCGACCCTCACCGAGCAGGGCACGCCCGGCACGATCCTCACGCAGTTCGGGTTCGACGAAGACCCGGTGGTCGCCTGGATCGAGAAGGTGCGCGCGGCGGGAATCGACTACGAGATCCGCGTCGGTGTTCCCGGGCCGGCGGGCATCAAACGGTTGCTGTCGTTCGCTGCCCGGTTCGGCGTTGCGTCGAGCGCCGGCATCGCCAAGAAGTACGGGCTGTCGCTCACCAACCTGATGGGCACGGCGGGGCCGGACAAGTTCATCAAGCGGCTGGCCAAGAAACTCGACCCCGCCAAGCACGGTGTGGTGAAGTTGCACTTCTACACGTTTGGCGGCCTGACGGCGACATCCGAATGGATCCGCGACTTCAAGGAGAAGCTGTGACGATGACCCGAGCAGAGCCGCAAGGCGAGTCGACCGTGGCGCCGGCCCTTCCCGGGCGCTCCAACCAGGCAGTGCTCATCGTGCATGGCGCCGACCGCCCGGGCATCGTCGCGGCGGTCTCGTCGACCCTGTCGCAGCACGGCGCGAACATCGTCGCGCTCGACCAGTACACCGACGACCCCGAGGGCGGCCAGTTCTTCCAGCGCACGGTCTTCGACCTGCCCGACCTCGTCGTGAACTCGCCGGCGCTCGAAGCCGACCTCGCGAAGATCCTCGGCGACGACCTCGGGATGACGTGGACGCTCACGCACCGCGCGTCGCCGAAGCGGGTCATCATCCTCGCGTCCAAGAGCGATCACTGCCTGCTCGACCTGCTGTGGCGGCATCGTCGCGGCGAGATCCCGATGACCGTGCCGATGGTGATCTCGAACCACACCGACATGGCCGAGGATGTGCGCAGCTTCGGCATCCCGTTCTTCCATGTGCCCAGCGTCACCGGTGCCGACAAGTCGGCGTCCGAGAACAAGATCATCGACCTGATCAAGGGCAACGCCGACCTTGTGGTGCTCGCCCGCTACATGCAGATTCTCTCCAATGGCTTCCTCGACGGGGTCGGCGTGCCGGTGATCAACATCCACCACTCCTTCCTGCCCGCGTTCATCGGCGCCGGTCCGTACAAGAAGGCGAAGGAGCGCGGCGTCAAGCTCATCGGTGCGACCGCCCACTACGTCACCGAAGAGCTCGACGAGGGCCCGATCATCGAGCAGGACGTGGTGCGGGTTGACCACGCCGACACGGCCGGTGACCTGCAACGCAAGGGCGCCTACGTCGAACGCGAAGTGCTCTCGCGTGCCGTGCTCTGGCACTGCGAAGACCGCGTGATCCGCGCCGGTCGCCAGACCATCGTCTTTTAGCCCCTCGGGGTCGGTTCGGGCCCCGCTACACCCACCCAACACCTATATCCATAGGTATTCAACGGAGAAGGAACCATGGCAACGAACCTCACCGAAGCCCTCGCCGCGGCCGGTAGCCCCGTCGAACTGCTTCGCAACTCGCAGATCGGCTCGTACATCTACCCCGTCGTGCCGGCCGACTTCCAGAACTGGATCAAAGAGCAGAAGGCCTGGCGCGACACGGCCGTGCTCTACGACCAGTCACACCACATGGACAACGTGTTCCTCAAGGGCTCCGATGCGATCAAGTTGATCTCCGACACGGCCATCAACTCGACCGCAGTCTTCCCGGTCGACAAGGCGAAGCAGTACGTGCCGGTCACGGCATCCGGTCACGTCATCGGCGACGGCATCCTGTTCCGCGAAGCCGAAGACGAGTACGTCTACGTCGGACGCGCGCCCGCATCCAACTGGCTCATGTACCACGGTGAGACCGGCGGCTACAAGAACCTCGAGGTCGTCGTCGACCGCCGCTCCAACTCGCGCCCCTACGGCGACGCGGTGTCGCGCAAGTACTACCGCTTCCAGATCCAGGGCCCAACGGCCTGGTCAGTCATCGAGAAGCTCAACGGCGGACCGCTCGAGCAGCTCAAGTTCTTCAGC
>CAZCEE010000226.1:0-4396 GCA_964497165.1 uncultured Schumannella sp.
CGATCTACGCCGAGCTCGAGGCCGCCGCGCGCGCCGCCACGGCGGCCGGCACCCTCGCCACCCTCGACGCGATCACCGAGGCGCGCACGCGCATCGAGGGCAACGTCGCCCCCGCCCTGGCTCTCGAAGCCATGCTGATCACCGCGGTGCGCGACAACGCGCCCATCCGTTAGAAAGGTCAGCATGAAACCGACGCGCCTGGTGATGGCTCTGCTCGTGGGCGTCGCCGTTACCGCGACCCTCACCGGATGCCTTCAGTGGTTCGTGCCGCCGCGCGTCGAGTCCACCTCGACGCCGACCGGCGAGGAGGTCGCCGCCGACCTCGAGGAGTACTACCACCAGGTGCTGCAGTGGGATTCGTGCGGCAATGGCATGCAGTGCACCGTGGCGCGCGCCCCGATGGACTGGAACAACCCCGGCGACGCCGAGATCGAGTTGGCGCTCGTGCGGCACCCCGCTTCGGGCACGAAGCTCGGCTCGCTGCTGGTGAACCCCGGCGGCCCGGGCGGGTCGGGGTATGACTTCGTGCTCGACAGCGCCGACTACGCGACGAGCGAGACGCTGCAGCGCAGCTACGACGTCGTCGGCTTCGACCCGCGGGGTGTCGGTCGGTCGTCGGCGGTCTCCTGCTACGACGACCCGGCCTTCCTCGACGACTTCAACTACGGGATCATCCCGGGCACGGTCGGGTCGGATCAGTGGATCGCCGACCTCGCCGCTGCGAACGCCGAGTTCGCGCAGAGCTGCCTGACGCACACCGGCCCGCTGTTGGAGTTCATCGACACGGTGAGCGCCGCCCGCGATATGGACCTGCTGCGTGCTGCTCTCGGTGACGAGAAACTCAACTTCCTCGGGTACTCCTACGGCACGTTCCTCGGCGCGACGTACGCCGACCTCTACCCCGAGAAGACCGGGCGGCTCGTGCTCGACGGCGCCGTCGATCCGTCGACGACCGAGTTCGACGTTACGAAGACCCAGGCCGTGGGCTTCGAGAACGCGTTCAAGGCGTACCTCGCCGACTGTGTGACCCGCGCTGAGTGCCCGTTCACGGGCAGTGTCGACGACGCGATGGCCCGCACGGGCGAGCTGCTGAGCGAGCTCGCTGTCGCGCCCCTGCCGGGGGCCGACGGCCGGATGCTCGGCTCGAG
Source organism: uncultured Schumannella sp. (assembly GCA_964497165.1). Taxonomy (GTDB): domain Bacteria; phylum Actinomycetota; class Actinomycetes; order Actinomycetales; family Microbacteriaceae; genus Pseudolysinimonas_A. The sequence goes on from CAZCEE010000226.1 coordinate 1,149, forward strand.
CACGATGTTCATCGCGATCATCCTGCCCCTCTACAGCCAAGAGAACTGGCCCTTCCTCGATGACCTGTTCGCCGAGGTGTTTGTGGGCGAGACGACGACGGCGTTCTTCCTCGCCGACAACTACAACGGCCGCGACCCCGACGGCACCTATCGCGACAACTCGACCGAGTCGTTCCTCTCGATCAACTGCCTCGACTACGTGACCGAGATCACGAACGAGTCGATGCGGGCCGACGCGGTGCTGCTCGCGCAAGCGGCGCCGGTGTTCGGTCCGGTGATGTCGTACGGCGGCACGCTGTGCGAGGCGTGGCCGTTCCAGTCGACTCGCGCGCGTGTGGCGATCGCCGCGCCCGGCTCCGCCGACATCCTGGTGATCGGCACGACGAACGATCCGGCGACTCCGTACGTCTGGGCGGTCGCGCTCGCCGACCAGCTCGAGAACGGGCACCTGGTGACGTACGAGGGCGAGGGCCACACCGCGTACACGACGGGCAACTCGTGCGTGCAGGGGGTCGTCGACGCGTACTTCGTCAACGGCACGGTGCCGGGGTCCGATCCGAACTGCTGAGCGCCGGCTGGATGCAAGTTTGCAGTCGATGCATAAAATGGGTGGATGACGTCACCCGACCAGCTCGGCCTGCGCGAACGGAAGCGCCTCGCGACGCGCCACGCCATCCAGCGTGCCGCGTTGCAGGTGGTGCGCGAGCAGGGGCTCGACGGGGCGACCGTCGACGAGATCGCCCGCATCGCCGATATCTCGCCGCGTACATTTTTCAACTACTTCCCGTCGAAAGAGGATGCGATCCTCGGCGACGCGCCCACCCTCGAGGGCAACCCTGAAACCGACTGGTTCGTCGCCGACCGTGGCCCGATCCTGCGCGGCCTCGCCCGCGTCGTCGTCCACGGCTCGACCCGGTTGCTGAGCGATCCCGAACTGCTCATGGAGCGTCGGGCGCTCGGCAAGCAGTATCCCGAGCTGGGCATCCGCCGCATGGCGAACGTGCACCGCTTCGAGGAGGAGCTCACCGACCTCGCCCAGCGCCGGCTGCGGCAGGAGCACCCGCAGCTGTCGGATGCCGAGGCCGCCGATCGCGCCCGTCTCGTCGCGCTCACCGCGTTCGCCTTCATCCGGCACGCCTGGTTCGCCTGGCTCGACCACCCGGATGCGTCGCCGGGCCTGCCCGAGCTGGTGGAGCGGGCTTTCGAACTCGGCGCGGAGCTGATCGCGTCATCCCCTCCTGCGCGCGTCGGCTAAACTTCTCGACGGTTCCCGGCCCGCCGGGTCCGCCGCCTTAGCTCAGTCGGCAGAGCATCTCACTCGTAATGAGAAGGTCGTGGGTTCGATTCCCACAGGCGGCTCCGTGGTTTTTTTGGGCGAAGCTGCCGGTCGCTAGCCGATGATGCGCGTGCCCCCAGTTCGCGGGGAGAAGCCTCCGAAGGGGCCAAAAGGCCTTGTGAGGGCCTAGTCCGGGGGCGTAGCGTCCCTTTCACGGCGTTTAGGCGCCCGACGCACACGGTCCGGGGGGACCGCGTCACCCGAGTCGGGGGGCTCGAAGTATGAAGCGTTCACTTTTTCTGGGGGCCGTCTTCACGACGGTGTTGGTTCTCGTGCTGCCGTTCGTCGGCGGCGGGGGACCTTCGTTCCTGACGGCGGCCAACGCCGCGACCAGTGCCGTCGACGCGGGCACCACCACGAGCCGCCCGGTCGTCGCAGCCACGATCTTCACCGACACCGCCTCGACGGTGCTTGCGGCAGCAGCCGAGACCATTGACGTCAAGGTGTCGGCTGATGCTCCGCTCACGGCCGACACCGAGCACCTCGCGCAGAAGCCGGTGCCGAAGCCGCTGCCGCCCGTTTCCGCGGCAGGCAAAGCGAGTGGCACGACCGAGCGTCGCGCCGTGCTCGCAGCTCAAGGCCTCTCGTGCCCCGGCAACGTCGGTGGCGGCACCAACGGCGCTCCTGGTCGCGTCTCCGGTGGTGGCGTGCAGGGCACGACCTCCGACGACATCGCCTCGTTCGCCGCGGCGTACAACTCGATCCGGGTCGCCAACTGCTTGCAGCCCATCCCGATGGCGAACTTCCGCTACGACTCCTGTATGGAAGACCGCCTGTTCTGGATGGCGGAAGACCCGAGCACCGACCCGGCGAGTGCCTGGGGCCACATCGGCTCGCAGCGCAGCGACGGCGTTCCCTCCTATGGCTGCGACGGCAACCTTGCCGGCGGCTCCGGCAACACGGGGGCGACGGTCGCGCAGAAGTGGTGGAACTCCACCTCGCACCGCAACTCGCTCTATCGACCAAGCTCGGGCATCGGCGGGGTGTGCATCTACTTCGCGATGACCCACGGCGGGGTGCCGAACGAGCCCTACAGCTTCACCCGCGCGGCGGCGCGCTGGGGCGGCTGCTGACTGACCGCGGCGTCGGAGGTCTTTCACACGCCGCATCCGGAACGGGTCCGGGTGCGGCGGGTGTGAGGCCTCCGGCGTCGCTCCATCCCGGAAGCGCCCAGCGAGGGTCGCCTATCATTGCCAGGTGACCGACGAGCAGCCGATCTCGCGCCGCGCGGCCCGCGAAGCCGCGGCTCCCGTCTCGCGACGTGGTTCGCGGCCGAAGCCGTCGAAGCGCGAGCCGACGACGGATGCCGAGGGTGAGAAGCCTCGTGGCATCGGGGCGCTTTTCGCGAAGCATCCGACCGCGTGGCTCACCGGTGCGATCGCGGTCGTCTTCGTGCTGCTCGGCACCGGCGCCGTCTTCGCCGGAGTGAGTGTCGGCTCGGCCGCGGCGGTGCTGCCGAGTGCCACCCCGACCCCCGAGCCGCCGCGCGATGTGCCCGAGGGCGACCTCGTTGCAAGCCGGCTGCGCACCTGTTCGATCGCCGGTCTCGCCGCCGACCCCCGGCTGATGGCCCTCTCGGGCTACGTCGTGCGGGTCGACACCGGTGAGGTGCTGTTCGACCGGGCCGGCACGACGCCCGCCCGCACGGCGAGTGTGCTGAAGCTGCTCACCGCCGCCGCGGCGCTCGCGACGGTCGGCCCCGACTTTCAGATCCGCACCTCGGTGTATCCGGGCAGCCAGGCCGGGTCGATCGTGCTCGTCGGCCGCGGCGACGCGACGCTGAGCCGCCTGCCGGCCGGGCAGGAGAGCGTCTACAAGGGCGCCCCGAAGTTGGCCGACCTCGCCGCACAGGTGCTCGCCAACTACAGCGGCGCGCCGATCACCAACATCGTGCTCGACGCCAGCTACTGGT
>CAZCEE010000227.1:0-4390 GCA_964497165.1 uncultured Schumannella sp.
CAGGCGAAGCTGCTGGCGACCGCCGAGCAGGCACGTGCCGACCTGGATGTCGAACTCACCGCGCGCCGGGATGCTGCCGAGAAGGAGTACGTCGCCAAGCACCAGGAGGCGGCCGCCGCGACGCAGAAGTATCTCGACGAGGCGCAGGCGCAGCTCACCGAAGCCACGAACGCCGCCGCCGAGCAGCGCGCCGAGGCGCAGCGACTCGGCACCACCAGCAAGGCCGACGCGAAGGCGCTGCTCGACGACGCGAAGGCGAACGCGAAGAGCCGGGTCGACGAAGCCGAGAAGCGCGCGAAGGGGCTGGTGTCCGACGCCGAGAAGCGCGCGTCGCAACTCCTGGGCGATGCGGAGGAGCGGCTCGTGCAGATCCGCCTCGAACGCGAGTCGGTCGCCGGCTACATCCAGAGCCTGCGCGGGGTGTTGGCGTCGGCCGAGCAGATCGCCACCGACCACGGTTTCCCGGCCGGAGTGCCCGACGATGAGCCGCTCGCCGTCGAGGCCGCCGCCGAGGCACCCGAAGAGGCATCCGACGACGGAACCGATGAGATCGACGAAGACACGCGCGAGCGCGAGCACGCGAGCTAAACTTCCGGCGCTGGCCGAGCCAGTAGCCTTGCGTTCGTGAAGATCCAGAACGCGTTCCGGTTCGGGCTGTTTGGCGGCCTCGGCGTCCTCGTCGCAATCGGCATCGGCGCCGCGATCGGGTCGCTCGCGACGATCCTCACCTATGTCGGCGCCGCACTCTTCCTCTCGCTCGGCGTCGATCCCCTCGTCTCCTGGCTCGAGAAGCACGGCTGGAGGCGCCCGGTGGCGATCCTCGTCGTGCTGGCCGGAATCCTGGCGGTCGTCGCCGGCTTCGTGCTCGCCATCATCCCGGTCATCGCCGACCAGGTGAGCACCCTGATCGAGCGTGCCCCCGAGATCTTCGACGAGCTGATCAACCAACGCGCGCTCGAGATCTGGTGGGACGTGACCCTCCCCTGGCTGCCGTTCGCCGACGTCGTGACCAATGTCACCGACTTCTTCAACGACAACCTCGCGACGATCACCGGCGGCGTGCTCGCCACCGCCTTGGGCATCTTCTCGGGGGCTTTCGGCGCCGTCATCGTGCTCATCCTGATGCTGTACTTCGTCGCCTCGCTGGCGAGCATCAAGCGCGGCCTCTACCAGCTCGTCCCCGCGACGCGACGCGAGAAGTTCATCGACATCGCCGAACAGATCATGACCGCCGTCGGCCGCTACGTCGTCGGTCAGGTCGCGATGGGTCTCACCAACGGCATCCTCTCGATCATCTTCCTCACGGTGCTCGGCTGGATTCTCGGCGACCCGATCGAGTACGCCGTGCTGTTGGCGTTCCTCGCCTTCCTGTTCTCGCTCGTGCCGCTCGTCGGAACGATCACCGGATCGATCATCATCACGCTCGCCGTGTGGGCATTCGACGACTGGCCGGCCGTGCTGGTCGTCGGCATCTGGTACCTCGTGTACATGCAGGTCGAGGCCTACGTGATCAGCCCGAACGTCATGAACCGGGCGGTCAAGGTGCCCGGTGTCGTCGTCGTGGTCGCAGCTCTCGCGGGCGGCACGCTGCTCGGCATCCTCGGTGCACTCATCGCGATCCCGGTGGCGGCGGCGATCCTGCTGATCATCAAGCAGGTCATCATTCCGCGGCAGAACGAGCTCTAGCGGTCTCGACACGAGCCTGCGGCGCTACTCGACCAACGAGGCAGCCTTCTTCAGCAGCACGTCGCGCTCGCGCTCGTTGGTGACCAGTCGCGCGGCGGCGGTGAGTTCGTCGCGGGCCTCATCGACGCGACCGAGCCGGGCGAGCAGCTCGCCGCGCACGCTCGGAAGCAGGTGCGACCCGCGCAGCGCCCCGTCGGCGGCGAGCGCGTCGACGATGCGCAGAGCGTTGGCCGGACCCGTCGACATCGACACCGCGACAGCGCGATTGAGGTCGACTACGGGACTCGGCGCGATCTGGCCGAGCGCCTCGTAGAGCACGACGATCTCGTCCCAATCGGTCGCCGCGACGCTCGGCGCAACCGCGTGACAGCGTGCGATCGCGGCCTGCAACGCGTAGGTGCCGCGACCGCGGCCGAACGCGTCGGCGCGGTCGAGGGCAGCGACCCCGCGCCGGATTTGAGCGTGATCCCAGCGCCCCCGATCCTGGTCGGCGAGCAGGATCGGCGACCCGTCGGGCGCCTCTCGCGCGGCGAAACGCGACGACTGCAACTCCATGAGCGCGACGAGGGCATGCACCTCCTGCTCGCGCGGCAGGAGCGCAGCGAGCACCCGACCGAGCCGCAGCGCCTCGACGGCGAGATCGTGGCGCACCCAGCGCTCCCCCGCCGTCGCGCTGTAGCCCTCGGTGTAGACGAGGTACACGACCCCGAGCACCGCGCCGAGCCGGGCTGGCCACTCCGCCGGATCGGGCACTTCGAACGGCACCCGAGCCGCGACGAGCGTCTTCTTCGCCCGCACGATGCGCTGTTGGATGGTGGCCACCGGAACAAGGAACATCCGCGCGATCTCCTCCGACGTGAGACTCGCGACGACCCGGAGGGTCAGCGCGACCTGAGCTTCGCGGGAGAGCGCGGGATGACAGGCCGCGAAGACGAGGCGCAGCACGTCGTCGGGAATCGGCTCCCACTCGGCATCCTGGGTCTCGTCGAGGTCGCGGGCGATCGCACGGTAGCGGTCGTCGAGGCGTTCGCGGCGGCGCCAGCCGTCGATCGCCTTCCGCTTCGCGACCGCGGTGAGCCAGGCGCCCGGATTGTCGGGCACACCCGACTGCGCCCAGGATGTGAGCGCCTCGGCGACCGCATCCTGGGCGAGGTCCTCGGCGAGACCGAGATCGCCGGTCACCCGCGCGAGCGTCGCGACGATCCGCGCCCCCTCGATGCGCCAGATGGCGTCGAGGGTTCGGCCGACGCTCACAGCCCCTTCGCGCGCCACTCCTCTTCCTTCTGGATGTACTCGTTGTCGGCGTAGTCCGCGAAGTCGCTCGCGTCGGTGATGCGGCGCACCTCGAGCTTCGCGCCCTCGCCGAGCGGGGCGCGGGACGCCCACTCGAGCGCCTCCTCTTTGCTCGAAACCTCGACGACCCAGAAGCCGTTGAACAGCTCGTGGGTCTCGCCGTAGGGGCCGTCGGTGATGATCGGCTTCTCGCCGCCGAACGTGACGACCGAGCCCTCCTTGGCGTCGGTGAGTCCGTCGCCGCCTGCCATCACTCCGGCCTCGACCATGGCCTCGTTGTATCGCCCCATCGCGTTGATGATCTCCTCGATGTCGACCTCCTTGGAGGCTTCGAGCGCGGCGTCCGTGGTGCGCATGATGAACATGTACTTCATGATTCGACTCCTTCTGCGGTCCGCCCCATGCGGCCCTCATCATGACGTCGAACGAGAAGAGCCCGGATCGACATCCCCGGAAGAATTTTCTGGATCAGCCGTCCCACGTCGTCGGCAGGGGCAGCGCCGACGGGTTGACCCGCTGCACGATCTCGCTCAACACGCGGGAGGTGTGGGTCTCTCCCACCCAGAGGTGCTTCGCATCATCGACGGCGACGAGTTGCACGTCAGGGAGCACCGCGAACCGCTCACGCGCCGCGTCGGGCTTCAGGAAGTCGTCGAGTTCCGGCACGAGCGCGACCATCGGAACGCCCCGGTCGGCCCAGGCGGCGAGTTCCTCCTGCGTCGTGCGTCGCACTGGAGGCGAGAGCAGGATGACGCCGGAGATGGGGAAGGGCAGGCCGTGCTTGAGCGCCACCTCGGTGCCGAACGACCAGCCGACGAGCCACGGATTCGGCAGGCCCCGCTCAGCAACGAACGCCATCGCGGCGGCGAGGTCGAGCCGCTCATCGACGCCGTCGCCGAAGGCGCCTTGTGATGTGCCGCGGGGCGACGTCACCCCGCGGAAGTTGAACCTCAGCACCGCGAGGTCGGCGAGCGCCGGCAGCCGAGCGGCCATCTTGCGGATGACGTGGGAGTCCATGAACCCGCCGTGGGTGGGCAGCGGATGCAGGCAGACGAGGGTCGCGACCGGATCCATCTCAAGTGGGAGGGCGAGTTCGCCCACCAGGGTGAGCCCGTCTTCCGTGTGCAGCTCGATGTCTTCGCGGCGTGCGGGCAGTTCGACGCCCGCGCGGATGTCGATCGTCATGCCACCTCTCTCAACTGCGAATCTTCCAGCAATGCGCGTGCCAGTGCCGGCGGGCGGCAAGGTCGTCGGCCTCCCCCATGATCCCGTCGGCACGCCAGGTCACGACGTGCGCGGTGGCGGGCTCGATCGCGAGCCCGCAGCCGGGGCACAGGTAGCTCTTGACAGCGGCCGATGCCGACTGCGGCTGCACGTTCCACACCCCGTCGCGCTTGACTTCGGTACGCGA
>CAZCEE010000228.1:0-4363 GCA_964497165.1 uncultured Schumannella sp.
GGAGGTGCGCCCGCGCGCGGCACCGGCATCCCGACCACGCGCATCATCGGCGCCCCCGCACGCGTCGGACGCCGCTCGGGCGCAAGAGACGACGTGCACGAGCTGCTTCCTGATCGTTCCGGTAGGGCCGACCTGTTCGAGCTGCGGAGCGGCGCTGGTCGGTTAGGCGGCGACGCCGCGGGCCGGTTAGGCGGCTACGCCGCGGGCGGGTTAGGCGACCGCGCCGCGGGCGATGAGCTCACGGGCGAGCTGGCGGTGCGACTCGGTGACGGCGTGCTCGGGCGCGAACAGCGTGACGGGCTCGGCGGCGACCGACGCGTCGGGCAGCTTCACGCTGCGGCCGATGACGGTCTCGAGCACCTGCGGGCCGAAGGCCTCGACGACGCGCTGCAACACTTCGCGGGAGTGCAGCGTGCGGGCGTCGTACATCGTGGCGAGAATCCCGTCGAGGCGGATAGCGGGGTTCAGCCGGTCCCGCACCTTCTCGATCGTCTCGACCAGGAGGGCGACGCCGCGAAGTGCGAAGTACTCGCACTCGAGCGGGATGAGCACCCCGTGCGCCGCCGTCAAGGCGTTGATCGTGAGCAGGCCGAGGGACGGCTGGCAGTCGATGAGGATGACGTCGTACTTGTCCGACACCTGGCGCAGCACGCGCGCGAGGATCTGCTCACGCGCGACCTCGTTGACGAGGTGCACTTCTGCAGCGGAGAGGTCGATGTTGGCCGGGATGACGTCGAGGCCGGGGGTGGAGGTGGAGACGATCGTGTCGACGACCGCGGTGTTGCTGCCGAGCAGCAGGTCGTAGATCGTCGGAACGTCGTGCGTCGGAACACCGAGGCCGGCGCTCAGCGCACCCTGTGGGTCGAAGTCGACCGCGAGGACCCGGCGGCCGCACTCGGCGAGGGTCGCACCGAGGTTGATCGTCGTCGTCGTCTTGCCGACGCCGCCCTTCTGGTTGCAGAGGGCGATGATGCGCGCGGGGCCGTGTCGCTTGAGCGCCCTGGGCTCGGGGAAGAAACTCGCCGGGCGCCCCGTCGGTCCGAGCTCGGGTGCTTCCAGCCCCGGCAGCTCGGTCACATCCTGCCGATGGCCCGCCATGTGCCCGAGTGTATGTCGACCTCCGTGCGGCCCCCGGATGAACGCGCCCGCCGTGTCGAGGTTCGGCTCTAGCTCAAGTAGAGCTTGAAACTTGTCACGCCCGCGGATGCGCGGTCACGCCCTACTAGCTAACGCGCCCGCGGATGCGCGGTCACGTACATGTCGCGAAGGGCGTCGGCGGTGACGCGGGTATAGATCTGCGTCGTCGCGACGCTCGCGTGCCCGAGGAGCTCCTGCACGACCCGCACATCGGCGCCACCCTGAAGCAGGTGCGTCGCGAACGAATGCCGCAGGCTGTGCGGCGAGATGCCGTGCTCCCCCAACTCGCGATCGAGGTGCGCGCGCTCGGCCGCCGCCCGGATGACGAGCCAGGCGTTCTGCCGCGAGAGGCGAGCGCCGCGCATCCCGAGGAAGAGCGCCGGCGTCGCCCGACCGCGAGCCGAGAGCAGCGGGCGGGAGCGCACGAGGTAGGCGTCGAGGGCTGCGCGGGCATAGCTGCCGACCGGCACGATCCGTTGCTTCGAGCCCTTGCCGAACAGCCGCACCAGATCGGCGGTGCCCTCCTCGCCTGCGCTGTTGCCCCCCATCAGATCGTCGACATTGAGCGAAACGGCTTCTGAGACCCGCGCGCCCGTGGCGTACAGCAGTTCGAGCAGCGCCCGGTCGCGCAGCTCGGCCGGCTCATCGCCGGAGGTGGCGTTGAGGAGACGCTCGACCTGCGCGATCGTGAGCGCCTTCGGCAACCGGTCGGGCAACTTCGGGGCGACGAGGTCGACGGCTGGATCGACCGAGATGCGTTGCTCGTCGACCAGGAACCGCGTGAAGCCCCTGACGCTGGAGAGCATGCGCGCGACCGACGATGCCGCGAGCGGGTCGGGGCCGTCGCGCAGGCCGCGAGCGAAGTCGCGCACCAGTTCCGGGGTGATGCCCTCGACATCCCGCACCCCGGCGACCAGGAGGGAGTCGAGAAGGCGGGTGAGGTCACGCCGGTAGGCGGCAAGCGTGTGCGGCGACCGGCCCCGCTCGATTGCGAGGTGCCGCAAATAGCGGTCGAGGTCGGCGGCCAGGCCGACGGGGCTGGCGCCGTCAGAGTCGGGCATGCACCAGGAGGGCGGCGGTGACGAGCGGCCCGTTGTGGAGGCGCCCCGCGGCGATGCCCGCGACCACCTCGTCGATGGGCACCCAGCGCGCCACGATCTCGGCCTCCTCGTCGGTGCGCTCGTGGATGGCGGGCGCCGCCGAGAGACCGCGCGCTTCGAAGACGGTGATCAGCTCGTCGCTGCCGCCCGCCGACGGGTGATAGGCAGCCAGTTCGCGCCACTCGGTCGCCACGAGGTCGGCCTCCTCGGCCAGCTCCCGCTGAGCTGCCGTGAGCCGATCCTCACCCGCCACGTCGAGCAGGCCAGCAGGCAACTCCCACTCGCGCGTGCCGATCGGCTGCCGGTACTGGTTGATGAGCAGCATCCGCTCGTCATCGTCGATCGCGGCGACGACGACCGCGCCCGGGTGCACCATGTACTCGCGGGTCATCGGCGAACCACCGAACGTCACCGTCTCGCGCACGATGTCCCAGATGCGGCCGTCGAATACCGTCTCCCGCTCGACGACGGGCGCTGGATCTGCGACATCCTCGAGCAGACCGGAGCGGAGCGCCTCGAGATCCATCGGGTGTCAGGCCTGGGCAGGCTGAGCGACGGGCTCGCCAGCTACAACCCCGCCCGCCGCGACATCGCCGACCGAAGGCTCGCCGGGATCGGACACCTCGAACAGCCGGCTCGCCTGCTGGCGCTCGAGCGCGGCGCCGATCAGCCCACGGAACAGCGGATGCGCCCGGTTCGGCCGCGACCGCAGCTCGGGGTGCGCCTGGGTGGCGACGTAGAACGGATGCACGTCGGCCGGCAACTCGATGTATTCGACGAGCGAGCGGTCGGGCGAGATGCCGGAGAACACCAGACCGGCGTCGGCGATCTGCTGGCGGTAGGTGTTGTTGACCTCGTAGCGGTGACGGTGCCGCTCGGATGCGGTCGACGCCCCGTACAGCCCCTCGACGATCGAGCCGGGCTCGAACCGCGCCTCGTACAACCCGAGACGCATCGTGCCGCCCATATCACCGCGGGCGAGCAGATCGACTTGTTCGGCCATCGTCGCGATCACTGGAAACTCGGTGTCGGGGTCGAACTCGCTCGACGATGCACCGGTGAGGCCGACGATGTTGCGCGCGTACTCGATGACCATGCACTGAAGGCCGAGGCAGATGCCGAGCGTCGGGATCTTGTTCTCGCGGGCGAACTTCAGCGCCCCGAGCTTGCCTTCGATGCCGCGCACCCCGAAACCGCCGGGGACGAGGATGCCGTCGACATCCGTCAATTCACGTGCCGCCCCTTCGGGCGTCTCGCACAGGTCGGAGGCGACCCACTTCACGACGACCTTGCTCTCGTGGGCGAAGCCACCCGCCTTGAGCGCTTCGGTGACCGACAGGTACGCGTCGGGAAGGTCGATGTACTTGCCGACGAGCGCGATCGTGAGCTCGTGCTTCGGGTCGTGCACGGTTTTCAGCAGATCCTGCCAGCCGTCCCACTCGACCTTGCCGGCGGGCAGCCGCAACTGCTCGATGATGTAGGCGTCGAGACCCTGGTCGTGCAACATCGTCGGGATGTCGTAGATGCTCGCGACGTCGATCGCATTGACGACGGCATGCTCTTCGACGTCGCACATGAGCGCGATCTTGCGGCGGTTGGAGTCGGACACCGGCCGATCGCTGCGCAGCACGAGAGCGTCCGGCTGGATACCGATCGAGCGCAGCGCCGCAACCGAGTGCTGCGTCGGCTTCGTCTTCTGCTCCCCCGAGGCGCCCATGAACGGCACGAGGGAAACGTGCACGAAGAACACGTTCTGACGGCCGAGTTCGTGACGCACCTGACGCGCGGATTCGATGAACGGCAGGCTCTCGATGTCGCCGACCGTGCCGCCGATCTCGGTGATGATGACATCCGGCGCCGCGGTGCCGTCGGTGGGCGGCTCGGCCTGCAGCCGCATGCGGCGTTTGATCTCGTCGGTGATGTGCGGGATGACCTGCACCGTGTCGCCGAGGTATTCGCCGTGGCGCTCCCGCTCGATGACTCGCGAATAGATCTGGCCGGTGGTGACGTTGGCCGCCTGGTCGAGGTTGATGTCGAGGAAACGCTCGTAGTGGCCGATGTCGAGGTCGGTCTCGGCCCCGTCGTCGGTGACGAAGACTTCGCCGTGCTGGAACGGGGTCATCGTG
>CAZCEE010000229.1:0-4355 GCA_964497165.1 uncultured Schumannella sp.
GGCCGGTCACGACGTCGACGCTGGGCCGTTGCGTCGCGAGCACGAGGTGGATGCCGGATGCCCGCGCGAGCTGGGTGATGCGCACGATCGAGTCCTCGACGTCCCGAGGCGCGACCATCATCAGGTCGGCGAGCTCGTCGACGACGACGAGCAGGTACGGGTACGGCTGCAGCACCCGCTGCGACCCCACCGGCAGCACGATCTCATTCGAGAGCACTGCGCGGTTGAAGTCGTCGATGTGGCGGAACCCGAACGACGCGAGGTCGTCGTACCGCATGTCCATCTCTTTCACGACCCAGGCGAGCGCCTCGGCGGCCTTCTTCGGGTTCGTGATGATGGGGGTGATGAGGTGCGGCACGCCCTGGTAGGCGGCCAGCTCGACGCGCTTCGGGTCGATGAGCACCATGCGCACCTCGGCGGGCTTCGCACGCATGAGCACGCTCGTGATCATCGAGTTGATGAACGACGACTTGCCCGAGCCGGTGGCACCGGCGACGAGCAGGTGCGGCATCTTCGCGAGGTTCGCCACGACGAAGCCGCCCTCGACGTCTTTGCCGAGGCCGATCGTCATCGGATGCTGCGACCGGGCCGCGACGCTGGACCGCAACACGTCGCCGAGCGTCACGATCTCGCGGTCCTTGTTGGGGATCTCGACGCCGATCGCGCTTCTGCCGGGGATCGGCGACAGGATCTGCACCTCGTTCGAGGCGACGGCGTACGACAGGTTCTTGGCGAGGGCGGTGACCCGCTCGACCTTGACCCCGGCGCCGAGTTCGATTTCGTAGCGTGTCACCGACGGCCCGCGGCTGAAACCGGTGACTTTGGCATCCACCTGGAACTGGGTGAGCACCTCGGTGATCGCGGCGATCGTCTCGTCGTTCGCGGGCGTGCGCGTCTTCGGCGGCGTGCCGGCTTGCAGGCTGGATGCCGCGGGCAGCCGGTAGGGACGGCGGTTCGCGGGCGGGCGGGCGGCTGCCAGCTCGGGGTCGGGCAGCTCGGCGGGCACCGACTCCCCCGACGACGAGCTGAAGCCGTCGTCTTGCAGGCCCCGCGCGCGCTGGGGCACCTCACCGGTGAAGCGGCGCACGGCATCCTCGGCCTTGTCGAGTTCGGCGAGCAGGTCGAACGGGTTCACTTCCGAGGGCGGCACGATGACGTCCGTGGCGTGATCGCGCGCGACCGGGGTGTCGAACGCGGGATCGCCGGTGACGTCTTTCTTGCGACGCCACCACGGCATCGATGACGGGTCTTCGGGCTCGAAACCGAGGTCGGTGAGCGAGCCGAGTTCGGGCTGGTCGGCCGGGGTCTTCGGAGCCCGGGCCGGCAGTTCGGCGCCGAACAGGTAGCTGTACGCCTCGCCGACGCGCGCGCCGATGCGGTTCGGCGGCGTCTTCGTGAGGATGAACAGCGACAGCAGCATGAGGCCGCCCGCGAGCGGGACGGCGAGCCAGGAGGCCCCGATCTCGACGAACGGCTGCGCGACGATCCAGCCGAGGATGCCACCACCGTGCGCCATCGTGACGGCGCCGTCGGCGGGCTGCGGCTGACCGCCGAAAAGATGACTCAGTCCGCTGACGCTGGTCAGTAGCAGCACGAGTCCGATGCCGAGTCGCCCGTTGTCGTGCACGCTCGACGGATGCCGGAACAGCCAGACGGCGAACACCAGCATGATGACCGGCAGCGCGAACGCGACCCGACCGAATAGTCCGCCGAACGTGTACGCGTCGAGGGCGATCGCGACTTCGTGGCTCGGGTTGAACCACTCGACGATCGCGCCGCCGATCGCAAGCACGATCAACAGGAACGGCACCCCGTCGCGGCGCTCATCGGGGGCGAGGGTCTCTTTGCCGAACAGCCGGGCAGCTCCGCCGACGATGTGCGCGAGACCCATCCACAGGCTGGTCAGCGCACCGGGCTCCTCGGTCTTCGTCGGCGACTTGCCCTTCGGGTAGCGCTTCGTGGCAGCCGCGGTGTTCGAGCGCGCGCGGGAGGTCGAGCGCGCACGGGCGCTCGACGACCGGGTGCTCGTGGCCATGCGGTCACGGTACCCGCGGGTGCGAGCCGCTCCGGGGAGCGACACCCACCCCGCCGTCATCGAGGTTCGGGGCTCAATACGGGCAGCCGCCCACGATGTTCTCCGAGGCGACCACCGTGAACGGCGGGTGGCCGGTCTGCACGGCGTGGATATAGACGACGGTGTCGGCCGGCCGGAATCCCACCCAGTACGGGTCGGCGCTCGAGACCTCGATCTGGAGGGTGCCGGCCGCGCCGGTGACGACGTAGATGTCGGTGAGGATGGCCGTGGTCACCGTCGCGCCGGGATAGGCAGCCTCGACCGCCGCGCGGGAGTCACCGATGTGGATGCCCTCGGTCGTCGGGATCGTGCTGTTGTACAGGTCGATGCGGTCGAGCTCGCCCCCCTCGATATGGACGCCGAAATCGCTGTCTCGCCCGTCCCGGTAGGCGGGGATGGGCACCCAGAGGGCAGCCGCCGGGTCGCCCGAGCCGACTCCGATCCCGAAGCCGGTGTTCGCGTCGGTGCAGAACTCCGGGTCGAACACGAGCATCTGCGTCGCAAGGTCGGTCGACGGTGCGAGGCCGAAGACGAGAGTGCCGATCCCTTCCGGCGACAGTGCGAGGTCTGCGCGAGCCGGCGCCGTCTCGGGCGTCGGGGTCGGGGTGGGGGTCGCCTCTTCCGTCGGGGTGCTGGTGGATGAGCCGGTCGGGCCCGGCGTACCGCCGCCGGGGAAGCACGCGGTCAGCGTGACGGCGATACAGATCGCGAGCAGGGATGCGGGAAGGCGCCTCATGCCGGAATCATGACAGTTCCTCTGCCCTTTGCGACAGGGGTAATTCGGTCCGGGCCCGTCTCGCTAGTACCGGATCGCGTCGATCACCTTCACCCGCACGGCGACCAGGGCGGGTAGCAGTCCGGCGAGCGCACCGACGAGCGTCGCCGAACCGAGCCCGATGAGCGCGGCCTCGACCGGGAAGCCCGGGATGTCCTGGATGACGAGCGCGAGGTAGGACTCGGTGATCGGGTTGCGAATCAGCAGGATCGCGAGCAGCACCCCCGCAAGTCCCGCCACAAACGTCGCGACGACGCTCTCCATCATGACCGAGAAGAACACCCGCCCCGCCGTCGCCCCGAAGGCCCGCCGAATGCCGATCTCGCGGATGCGATGCCGCACCGAGACGAGGGCGATGTTCAGCAAGCCGAGGGCTCCGAGCGCCATCACGAGAATCGCGATGCCGGTGACGACGACTTTCGGGATGAGCAGCGGGTCGCCCGTCCCCTCCCACGCGAGGTAGTCCTGGCGCTGCACGTCGACCTGCCAATCCTCGCCGAGCGCGGCCGCGAGGTCGCGCTGCAGGATCGGGATGAGCTGATCCGCTGCCTCCGGAGGAACCCACGCCTCATAGTTCGGCAACTGCGGAAAGTTCGGATCCTGCGGGGGCGCGAAACGGTCGTAGTCGTCGTTGAGCATGAACGCCAGCAGGTTGGAGCCGTCGAGCGACTGCTTCGGGGTGATGCCGACGATGATCGCCGACAACGTGCCGGTCGGCGTCACAATGCCGATCCTCGGGTCTGCTCGAAGGTCGGGCGACCCGAGGCGCTCCCAGACCTCCTCGCTCACGACGATCGCCGGCGCGAGCCGCAGGGCGTCCCGATCGGTGAACCACGAGCCCTGCTTGACCGAGATGCGGTGCATCACCCCGTACGGCTGGTCGACGCCGAACGCCGAGATGCCGACCACCCCATCGGGGAACTGCACGTTCAGGCCACCGTAGGTCGTGCGATTGGTGTAGGTCACGCCATAGCGCTCCATCGCCGTCGCGAAGGCCACATCGAGGGCAGCCTTAGATGGCTGCTCCCCCGTCATCGGGTTGTACGCGTACATCCCGATCGACGCCGGGCGACCGCTGCCTCGCTCGAAGCTCTCCACCGTCGCCTGCGTCGCGATCGACCCTGCTGCCACAACTCCGGTGAGGGCTGCCACCGCGACGCCGACCCCGATCAGGCTGAGCAACACCTGGGTCTTGTGGATCCGCACCTCGGCCCACGCCTCGACGACAGCCCCGACAAAGGCCGTCCACAGCCCGGCAATCACAGGGACGCTCCGGTCGCGGCCAGACTCTGCACCTGCACGGCCGCGATCTCGTGCAGCACTCCGGCGTCGAGGCGGAAGTGCCGACTCGCCAACGCGGCGACGCTCGGGTCGTGAGTGATGGTGATGAGAGCGGCCCCCGCTTGTTCGGCTGCCGAGTCCAGCAGCTGCATGACGCTCGCCCCGGTCTCGACGTCGAGAGCACCGGTCGGCTCGTCGGCAAGAATCAGCCGCGGACCGCGCACG
>CAZCEE010000230.1:0-4345 GCA_964497165.1 uncultured Schumannella sp.
CGTCGCCCGCGTTCCCGCGTCCGCGTGGCACGGCGATGCCGAGATCGCGAGCGCCATGGGCGCGAGCTATCGCGCTGCCGGGTCGCCGCGCGGAGCATCGGCAATCGGCTACTTCCGGGCTGTGGAGGCTGGATTCGCCACCGTTGGCGCCGAAGCCGACCCGGAACGGGTGACCGTCTGGCTGGGGCATGCGGCGGCGCTGCGTACGCTCGGCCGCCTCGACTCGGCGCAACAGTTCGTGCAGCGCGCCCGGGACCTCGAAGCTCGCGGCAACATCCTCTCCGTCGCCGTGCAGGTCGAGCTCGGCGCCCGCTGCATGCTGGAGAGTGGGATTCTGAACTTCCATCTGGGCAATCTGGACTCCGCGCGAAGTCAACTCGAGTACGCGATCGGCCTCGCCGCCGAACACCTCACCCGCGCAGAGCACATCGAGGGACTCGGCAGCCTCGCCCTCGTCGAGTACGTGCAATCGGGACTCGATGCGGCATCCCGCCACAGCGCCGACGCCCGAGCGCTCGCCGCCGGGAGCGAGCTTTGGCAGACCGGGTTCGCCGCTCCCGCGATCCTCGCGCAGACCCTCGTTGTCATCGACCGGCACGACCTCGACGGCGCCGCCGAGCTCGAGAGCGAGCTGCTCGACGCCGCGAGCCACACCGACTGGGAGCCCTTCTCCTACATCGCCGCCGGCTACCAGCGACTAGCGGGACGACGTCTCGTCGAGGGCCTCGACTTTCTCCAACGCGCCCGCCACGGCTACCGCACCTGGTCGCCCCCAGGACTCGGTCTCTCGGCGGCGGAGCTGCTGCGAGCGTCGCTGCTGATGCACCTCGACCAAGGCGAAGAGGCCTGGGAGATCCTGCGCGACCTGCCGCCCTACGAGCACCACATCCTGTGCCCCGCGCGGGTCGCCGCCCAGCTGCGTCTCCGTTACGGCGACCTGCGCGGCGCTGCGGCAGCCCTCGAAGGCTGCGAAGAGATCGCCGCTGACCACTCCCCACGCACGATGATCGACGTGCGGATGCTGCGCGCAGCGATCGAATTCGAGCGCGGGGACCACCCCTTGTCCGACGTCATGTTCGACCGCGCACTCGTCGCCGTCGCGCGAACGGGATCGCGAGCGCCGATGCGTCTCATCCCATCGGGGACGCTCGCGGCTCTCGCGCGCCGAGCGCTCACCCGCGACCACACCGACGAAACGACCCGCATCCTCGACCGCATCGCCGAATCGACCGACGGTCACGCTCGGCTCATCGAGCCGCTCAGCCACCGCGAGCTGCTCGTGCTCGCCGAAGTCGAGAAGGGGTCGACGGTCGCCGGAATCGCCGCTGCCCTGTTCATCTCACCCAACACGGTCAAGACTCACCTGCGCCGGCTGTACAGCAAGCTGGGCGTCACGACCCGCACAGATGCCATCCGAAAGGCGAAGTCCCTCGGACTGGGGCGCCCGGTCACCCGCGAATCACCCGAGTAGACAGATCGGTCGCTCAGGGCATAGTGATTTGATGTGACAGTTGCATGCGAGCGCCGTCCCTGATCCCGGCGCTCGGTACGACACGGGTGGGACTATTCGGCTGGTTACCGGAGGTCCCACCGCCCGCACGAAAAGGCGCCGCCCCCTCGGGGGGCGGCGCCTCTCGTGTGATGTCGGTGACTACTTGAGGGTCACCGTGGCGCCGGCACCCTCGAGAGCAGCCTTGGCCTTCTCGGCGGCATCCTTGTTGACACCTTCGAGCACGTTGCTCGGGGCGCCGTCGACGAGGGCCTTCGCCTCGCCCAGCCCGAGGCTGGTGAGGGTGCGCACCTCCTTGATGACGGCGATCTTGGCGGCACCGGCCGACTCGAGGACGACGTCGAAGGAATCCTTCTCCTCGACCTCTTCGGCGGCGCCACCGGCTCCACCGGCGGCCGGAGCGGCAGCGGCGGCGACGGGAGCGGCAGCGGTGACCTCGAAGGTCTCCTCGAACTTCTTGACGAACTCGCTGAGCTCGATCAGCGTCAGGTCCTTGAACGCCTCGAGAAGGTCGTCAGTTGTGAGCTTGGCCATTTTTCATTCTCCTAATTTGGTTCTGTGGCTGGTTCTAAACCGGTACTAGTCGTCGCCTTGCAGGCGACCACGCAGCGCGTCGACCGTGCGAACGGCCTTCGCGAGCGGTGCGTTGAACATGTAGGCGGCTCCGAACAGCGAGGCCTTCATGGCGCCAGCCAGCTTCGCCAGCAGCACCTCCCGGCTTTCGAGATCGGCGAGCTTGCCCACCTCGGCCGCCGTCAGCGGGGCGCCATCGAAATAGCCCCCCTTGACGACAAGCAGAGGGTTCGCCTTGGAGAAGTCACGCAGTGCCTTCGCGGCGGCGACGGTGTCGCCGTGCACGAATGCGAGCGCAGACGGACCAGCGAGCTGGTCGTCGAACGAGCTGATACCGGCCTCGTTCGCCGCGATCTTGGTGAGCGTGTTCTTCACCACGGCATAGCTCGCGTGGTCACGGAGGTTCGTGCGCAGCTCCTTGAGCTGCGCAACCGTGAGCCCGCGGTACTCGGTGAGCACGATCGCGTTGGAGTTACGGAAGTTCTCCGTGAGCTCCGCGACAGTGGCTTCCTTGTTCGCCATGGCGTTCCTGTCTATGTGTAGTGAGTGACGGCCGCAGGCCCGCAAAAAAAGCCCCGGCGCAGACGCACGGAGCTTCGGGCCCCAGAAGGGGCTGTCACTTCACACACCTGCGCAGGCTTCCCTTGCGGAAACTTCGTCTCTCGCGAACGAGAGAACCGGCGGTCTACGGCCTCGTGAAGGATACGCGACAGATGCCGTTACAGCAAGGCGGACGGTCTGTCGGCCGGCGGGGGCGCAGCTTTCTTCTTCCGTGCGACGGGCTTCTTCGGTGCGGCGGGCTTCTTCGGTGCGGGCTCGAGCTCCGCGATCGGTGCCTCCGCCTCCTCGGGCTCCGGCGCAGCCTCGAGCTCGGCGATCGGCGCGGCCTCTGCGTCAGCATCCGGGTCGGCGTCGGCATCCGACTTCTTCTTTTTACGCAACCCCGGGAGCACCAGGGCGACGACGATGACCACGAGAAGGAGCAGCACCACGGCGATCGCGAATCCAGCTCCCGTGCCCGGGTCGCCGCCCGACGCGGCGGGACCACCGGCCGGCGGCAGCAACGCGACGTCATCGATCGGCACCGGAGTGCTGAGTCCCGTCGTGCCCGGAACGAGCGGGGTGAGGGTGCCGTCGGCGGCGAGCGCGAGCCACGCCGCGCTCTCGACGTCGTGCACGAGCGAGGAACCGTCGGCGACAGCCGACAGCGCGGTCGCGAGATCGGCATCGGCCTGGAACAAGGCGAGCTCGGGCCGCACCGTCGCCGGATTGATCCAGATGGTCGCGAGGCCGACGGGGGCTTCGGCGATCGTTATCGGAACGATCCACTCGTTCAGCAGGTCGAGCGGATGATCGGTCTCCTCCCCCTCCCGCAGCTCGTCGCTCCACACGTGAACGCGTTCGATCACGCCGGCCTTCGTCGTCTCGTCGAAGTCGATCCCGTCGCCCTCGGCGTTGACGCCGTAGACGTCGTTGAGTTGGGCGAGGAGCGAACCGTCGGCCACGTAGGCGGTGACCTCGGATGGCACGGACCCTTCAGCAGGCGCCGAACTTTCCGCGCGCGCGAGGGTGGCGGGAACGAGGGCGAGCAGGGCGGCGAAGGTAACCGCGAGCACGCTGCGGAATCGGGTCATCCGAGGGCGGCTTTCGAGAGGGGACCGGGGACCACTCATGTTCTCACCGCTACGGGTGTGCGAGTGGGAGGCGCACGACGAACCGGGTGCCTCCCGAATCGCTCTCCACCGCGACGGAGCCACGGTGCGCCTCGACGACGGCGGCGACAATCGCGAGCCCGAGGCCCGTGCTTCCGGTCTCGCGGGAGCGCGACCCGTCGCCGCGTGCGAAGCGTTCGAACAGGACGGGCTGCAGGGCGGTCGGGATGCCGGGGCCGTCGTCAGCGACCGTGAGGACCGCGTCGTCGTCGGCCGTGGCGAGGCTCACCGTGACCACGGTACCGGCGGGGGTATGCACCCGCGCGTTCGCGAGCAGATTGGTGACCACCTGGTGGAGCCGGTTCGGGTCGCCCGTCACGACCACGGGATCCTCTCCCGTTTCCACCCTCCAGTCGTGTCCCGGCGATGCGGCGTGCGCGTCGGACACCGCGTCGGCGAGCAGCGGCACGAGGTCGACAGTGCCGTGCACCAGCTCCTGCCCGGCGTCGAGCCGGGCGAGCAACAGCAGCTCTTCGACGAGCGACGTCATCCGTACCGATTCCGACTCGATGCGGGCGAGCGCGTAGACGATGTCTTCCGGCAGTTCCAG
>CAZCEE010000231.1:0-4341 GCA_964497165.1 uncultured Schumannella sp.
TGGGCGACGTGTAGTACGGGCGGAAGAATCTTGGTGCGTAAGCTGGCCCGTTTGGTATCTAGATTAGTAGTCAGCTTGTCGATGCCCTGAACCGTGGTCTTTAGCTCAGTGTAGCCACCTTCCAAAGATACAAACAGCGGATGTTCGCCGACGGTGTCCTCAGTCTCAGCCATGAAAAATGATTCCTGCAGCTTATCGGCCTCGGCGACAACGTACTGCTTAAGAGCCTGTTGCATTAGGTCTTCAACAGGGTTAGGTGTGTTAATTATTTCGGGTGTTGGTTCGGTTTCGGGCATAAATAATTCCTAAACTATTATCATTAAAGCATAAAAGCCTGTTTTTTTCAAGTGTTTTTCTCATAAAAGTGCTCTTTTGCATAGAGCCTGGGGCGCTAACTACCTGATCAGATATAGCACCAAAATAAAGACCAAGACGCCCAAACCGCCCCAAACACCGTCCTGGACGGCTTTTTTATAGATGCCAGGCATGGGTGGAGCTGACTCACTTTGGTCCCGGGAATAGGCAGCCACGGCTGCACGGAGATTGGGGCTAAAGACGGGCGGCGGGACCGGAGGTACGGCTTTTGAGGAGGGCATGGTATTCGGCATTAATCCTCCTTGCTGAGCTGTTTTTGGTTCATCGCGGATTTCGTGGCGCAGCTCAAACAAGCGCTCCATCGCCTCGTCCTCCTCGGCGGCTTTTTCTACCCTTCTCTGAATAGTCTCCGGACGGACCATCTCCGGCTTGGGGTGCAGCAGCTCCTCTAGTTTATAGACGGTTTTGCCCGGTTGCTCTAGAACTTCAGGGGCGACCTGTTCGCTAGTCACCATTTCCAGGGGTTCAATTCGCGCTTTCTCTAGAGAGTTTTTCAAGATTCGGCCGGTTTCCGGCGCCTTTTGAGCAGCCCGTCGCTCGCTGACGATTTTTTTAGCTTCCTGGACTAGAGAGGGCGCTAGTACTTCGGGTTGCCGGGCTTCGCTTAGGCGTTGTTCGATCTTCTCTGTTTGACGGCGAACCTTAGTCAAATCCTTGGCCGTTTTCTTCATTTCCCGCCGTATCTTGCGGTCGCGGCCGCGGCTGAGCAGTTCGGCGCCCAGAAACGCGGCGGCGGCCGGCAGAACGTTGCGTACAGGATTAATCACCCGTTCGCCTGCTCTAGCCGGCGTCGTGGCAGTGAATTCTTGAGTTGGCGGCGGTATTTCTTCTGGTTCTGGAGGCTCCGGTGGCAGCGTTTCGGTCTGCTCGGGCCACAGCGGGTCTTGTGCAGTGGTTTCTTCGGGCAGATCAGGGTTTGGGCCAGCTTCCGGCGCTTCGGCTGGCACTGATTGCCTTAGAAAGGTATCCCAAAGCGACGAAGCGGCATCCGGACGGCTACGCTCCGGCGGCTCTGAAACCAGGCTTGGGAATAGGCGCTGAAAGAAACGCTGGGTGCGCGGGAGAATTTTGGGAGCATCTTCCTCTTCTTCGTCGTCCTCAGTCTCCGAAGGCGCGGGGGCAGTTTCCGCTCGACGCTTTAGCCAGCCGCTTAAAAAATCACCGTTAAAGCGCCGTTGTTTTGGCGTGATCGCCTCTTCAGGCTCATCAGATTCGGGTTGATTGGTGGGGCGCAGTTTGTCTTCCATAATAGCTGCCTGGTTATACCATAATTTTTGCCGTTTGTTAAAGGGTTACGCTTACCCCCAAGCGGTATTTACTCGAGTTTGCGGGCGACGGTTTCCCGGGTGAAGAACTCCAGGCGGTCGCCTTCTTGCAAATCGACGCGAGCGGTACTTTTGAAACTGACGCCGCACATTTCGCCCTCGACAACTTCTTTGGCTTCCTGCGGGCCGCGCTTGAGTCCCGTTACTTCAACCTCGGCCAATTCTTTATCATCACGGGTTATTTTGGCCAGACATGGCGCGCTGACCTTGCCCTTGGTGACCTCTCCGCCGCAGATAACCTCGGTTTTGGTTAGCTTAAAGATGCCCTTCACTATCAGCCGTCCCAGCTCGGTTTCAACTACCTCAGGAGCCAAACGACTCTCAAGCTCGTTTTTGACATCGTCGATCAGCTCGTAGATAACCGGATATAGGCGGCTAGAAACTTTGTCTCGGGCCGCTAGGCGCTTCAAATTAGGCGGAATCGCCACGTTAAAGCCATAGATTACCGCGCCGGAGGTATGAGCCAGGTGTATGTCGTTTTCGTTTATAGCACCGACGCCGGAACCGACGATGCGGATGGCAACTTCTTCGGTATCAAGCGTTTTTAGGCTGTCCGCGACGCTTGTCAGCGAGCCCTGGACGTCGGCTTTGATAATAATGTTAAACTCGGTCATTTTGGTCTGGCGGTCAATGATACGGATCATTTCGGAGCTGTTCATATTATTGTGCGAGCCGGTCGTCTGGCGCTCTTGTCCCTTGGCTTCGGCTGCCGCGCGGGCGGCTTTTTCGCTACTTACAACCTGAAACTCGTCAGCGAACTCCGGCAACTGCTTAAACCCGGTGATCACCACCGGCATAGACGGACCGGCCTGGGTAATCGGCTTACCGGCGGTCGACTCCAAATTGCGAACCTTGGCGTAGGTGCTGCCGACGACAATGAAATCGCCGCTACTGAGCGTTCCCTGCTCGACCAGAGCGATGGCTACCGGGCCGCGGCCCGTCTCCATGTGGGCTTCGATAATCAGGCCCTCGCCAGGCACGTTCTGAGGTGCCCGCAGGTCCTCGACATCAGCCACCAGTAGAACCATATCCAGCAGTTCTTTAATGCCTGTTTTCTCCTTAGCTGAAATCTCCAACGCTACGACTTCCCCGCCCCATTCCTCGACCAACAGCTCCTGCTCGGCCAGCTGCTGCTTGACCCGGTTGGCGTCCGCGCCTGGCTTGTCGATCTTGTTGATAGCCACCATCATCTTGACGCCGGCTTTGCGGGCGAAACGGATAGCTTCAATGGTCTGCGGTTTGATGCCGTCATCAGCCGCCACTACGATGATAACCAGATCAGTCAGCTGGGCGCCGTGCTCGCGGAGTGCCGCGAAAGCTTCATGTCCCGGAGTATCCAAGAATGTAATCGCCCGATTAGCATGCGTAACCTGGTAGGCCGAAATGTGCTGGGTAATGCCGCCGGCCTCGCCGTGCGCCACTTCTTCGCCACGGATGGCGTCCAGCAGGCTGGTCTTGCCGTGGTCGACGTGACCCATGACGGCCACCACCGGCGGCCGGGGGTCGCCTTCCGGCGCGTTGGCCCGTTTGGCGCGGGCGGGCTTATCTTCGGCATCTTTTTTGGTCAGCTCCACCTCGAGACCCAATTCGCCGACAATTATCTGGGCCGTTTCGAAATCGATCCGTTCATTGACGGTCGCCAGTATGCCGTTTTTCATCAGCTCGCCGATCAGGGCGGTGACCGGTATCTGTAGCTTTTCGCTAAGGTTACCGACGGTGATCATGTCTTCGATTTCAATCTGTCTGGCTTCCATATGATCTCCTTTCGTCGGTTCCTTTAAGTTACATAGCTACTTCTTCTTAGCGGCGGCGTCTTTGAGACTCAGCGCGATTTTGCGGGCCTCGGTATCAATATCCAGTACTTTAAACTGTTTTTTCTCGTTTAATGAGAAGATCTGTTCCGGATCAACGCCTTCGTCATTGCTCATTTCTGAGACATGGACCAGGGCTTCAACGGCTGGGCTCAGCTGGACAAAGGCGCCAAACGGCGTGATACGGGTTACCTTGCCCTCCACGATGTCGCCCTTCTTGAAAGCTTTAACTTCGTGTAGCCAAGGATCCTCGCTCATTTGCTTGAGGCTTAAACTCAGGCGGTCTTTGTCGACGGCAATGATCTTGGCTTTGACAGTCTCGCCAGTCTTGACATAGTCCCTGGGGTCTTCAACCCGCTCCCACGAAATTTCGGAAATATGGATCAGCCCCTCGATGCCGTCGACGTTCACGAAGGCGCCGAAGTCGATGACGCCGGTAATGATGCCTTCAACTTCATCGCCGACTTTAAGCTTGGAGAACATCTCCTGAATATCGTCGCGCACGGCTTCCTTCTCGGAGAAGATAAGCTTATTGTCCTTGCGGCTGACATCCAAGATTCGGACTTTCAGCGGCTGGTTAACCAGAGCGTTCAGTTTTTGCAAGATCTCGTCCTTGTCGGCCCCGGAAACGCGCGGATAATGGCCAGCGGCCAGTTGAGACACTGGCAGGAAGCCGCGGATGCCTTCCAGCTCGATAAGTAAACCGCCGCGGTTGGCGTCATAAGCGGTAACTTCGACGATTTCTTTGGCGTCAAAAGCCCGCTGCAGTTCGTCCCAGCCGCGGTCCTTGGCGGCGCGGCGCATGCTGAGCAGCGCGTAGCCTTCTTCCA
>CAZCEE010000232.1:0-4333 GCA_964497165.1 uncultured Schumannella sp.
ACGCCGGGGCACGGCGGCGCGGTCCGCGCGCCCACCGAGCGGATGGCGGGGCCGTGCCGCCTCCGCGTCTGACCACTCGAGAGCATCGTCGCGTCCCGCTCGGACTCCTGCTCGGAGGCATTGGCACGCTTCTCGCCGCGGGCCTCGTCGGCGCGGCGGTCCTGACCGCATCCCTCGGTCCGACCCTCGCGCCGGCCCCGAGCAGCTCGTCGAGCGATGAGGCCGTCCTCACGCCGACCCCGGATGCCCCGACCCCGGACGACCCGGCCGCGGACGATCCGACCCCGGACGACGCACCGGGGAACAGCGGGAACAACGGGAACGACAACAACGGGAGCGACAAGAAGAGCGACAAGAAGAGCGACAAAGACGAGGACGACGACGACGACGACTAGAAAGCGCTGACCGTCAGGCTTTCAGGAGCGCTTGGCACCGACGATCGACACGACGAGCAGAGCACCGACCCCCCCGATGAACGCGACGACGACGAGCAGCCAGCCGAGCGGGATGCCGAACAGACCGAGGGGCACGCTTACCCGGTATTCGGTGCCGGTCGTCTCGTCGGTCAACGTGTCGGCGAACTTGAGGTCGCCGAGAATCTGGCTGTCGGGCTCGTCGAAATAGAGCTCGAACACCGTGAGGTAGTCGCCGAATCGTGCCACCTCCGTGCCGACGACTGGGGCCGCCCAGGAGGTGAACGCCGCAGCAGGCGCACCCGCTCCCGCGAACGACACGCGCTGGCGGTGATCGTCGAAGACATAGAGCCGCACGGTCTGCGGCGACGTCGCGGCCCTCGAGAGCTCCAGCGGGTAGACCAGTTCGTCGGAGGCGAAGGTGAACCGCAACGGGTCGAGCCCGCCATCGAGGGGGGCGTCACCGGTCAGCTTGAGCGCGACGAAGTACCAGCCGCGTTCGACATAGCCGTCGAGCAGCGCCGTCACCGCAGGCGCGAGTGCGAAACCGTTGTCGGCGAGCCAGGTCTGCAGTCCGGAGCTGTCCGAGGCCGCGAGAGTGACCGCCTCGATCGGGCCGAGTTGCACGACGTCGAGTACCTCGGGCGGTGCACCGCCGGCCGCGCCATCACCCATCTCGCGGAACGCCCACCACTCGTACTCCTCGACCTCCTTCGGGGTCGTGACGCGGTCGATCGCCTCGAAGTCCGCGCGATCGCCGAGCGAGACCGTCGCTGGGGAGGGGGTGGGGAAGATGAGGCCCGTCTCGACGTCGGTGCTCAGGACGCCGAGCAGGAGGTCGATCTGTTCGACCCCGCTCTGCTGATCATCGGCGTGCCACGAGATGATCGCGTGCTCTTCGCCGACGGCGACCTCCGACCCCGGCGAGGGCGCCACCCCGCCGCAGGCGCAGGCGCTCGCCGGAGCGACGGGCGCAATCGCGAAGGCCATGCCGAGCACGAGCGCGGCCATGCCGCGGCGGACGTCAGTCGATCTCACTCCGTCAGGATGGCATCCGCAGCCGCCCGTGCCCAGCGTTCGGCCTCAAGCACTCCGTCGAGCGTCATCTCCCCCGGCTCGTGCCGGTCGACGACGCGCTCGACCGTCTCGACGATCGCGAGGTAGCCGATCCGCCCCGCGTGGAACGCGGCAACGGCCTGCTCGTTGGCGGCGTTGAACACGGCCGGGTAGGTCGAGCCGGCCATCCCCACGCGTTTCGCGAGCGCGACGGCGGGGAAAGCGACGTCGTCGAGAGGCTCGAAGGTCCAGGTTTGGGCCTGCGACCAGTCAAGCGGTCGCCCGACACCGGGTACGCGATCGGGCCAGCCCAGGCCCAGCGCGATCGGCAGGCGCATGTCGGGCGGCGAGGCTTGCGCGATCGTTGAGCCGTCGGTGAACTCCACCATCGAATGCACGATCGACTGCGGATGCACGACGACCTCGATCGACGCGTACGGCACGTCGAACAACAGATGCGCCTCGATCACCTCGAGACCCTTGTTGACCAGGGTTGCCGAGTTGGTGGTGACCATGAGTCCCATGTCCCAGGTCGGATGCGCGAGAGCCTCTGCCGGGGTCACCGACTTCAGGTCGGCCCGGCTGCGTCCGCGGAACGGGCCACCGGATGCCGTCAGCACCAGCCGGCGCACCTCGCCCGCCGATCCGGACCGCAGAGCCTGGGCGAGCGCCGAGTGCTCGGAATCGACGGGCACGATCTGCCCGGGCGCGGCCGCCGCCTTCACGAGGTCACCGCCGACGATGAGGCTCTCCTTGTTGGCGAGCGCCAACATCGCGCCCGCCTCGAGGGCGGCGAGTGTCGGGCCGAGACCCACCGACCCGGTGATGCCGTTGAGCACCACGTCGGCAGGCGTGTCGCGCACGAGTTGAACTGCTTCGTCGGCCCCGAGCGCCAGACGGGTCACACCCGTCGCCGCCGCTTGCGCGTCGAGGGCCACGCGGTCCGTTCCCGCGGCGAGACCGACCACTTCGAACCGGTCGGGGTTCGCGGCGATCACCTCGAGCGCCTGAGTGCCGATCGACCCCGTGGAGCCGAGCACGATGACGCGCCGCGGAGTCATGTCAGGCTGCGGGGTTCAGTTCGACGATCTCGATGTAGAAGACGAGCGTCGAGCTCTGCAGCTCATGGCCCTCGCTGGCTCCATAGCCGAGTGCGGGGGGCATCGTGACGAGGATCTTCGATCCGACGGTCTGACCGACGAGTGCCTCCTGGAAACCCTGCACGACCCCGCTGACGTCGAAGGTCGCGGGCGCGCCGCGGTCGAAGCTCGAGTCGAAGACCGCTCCGGTCTCCCAGGCCGTGCCGAGGTAGTGCACCGAGACCGAGTCGGCAACCCCGACGACATCCCCGTCGCCTTCTTCGAGCACCGCGATCTCGAGGTCCGTCTTCGGAGCCGTCGCCGGGAGGGTCACTGTCGGCGCCTCAGCACTGCCGCCGACCTCGGGCAGGTCGGTCGACCAGACGTTGTCGGTCAGCACATCGACGACGAAGATCAGCACGTCCTCGAGCCCGACGCCCACCGACTCGGCCTGGTCGCCGAAGCCTTCGGCGTTCGGGATGACCCCCACCGCGCGGCTGCCGGGACCGAGACATCCGAGCGTCTTCGCGAAGCCCTCGAAGAGCATCTCGAAGTCGGCGCGGAACGGCGTCGCCGGGTCGCCTTCCGCCCAGCCGTAGGTCTCGAGTTCATCGCCGGTCGTGCCGTTGTACAGGGCGTAGGCGGCCGACACGAGCTGACCCGGCTCGGCCTCGTCGCCCTCGATGAGCACGGTGCGCTCGGTCGTCGTGACCTCGAGGCCCGCCTCGAAGTTGACCGTTGGCGCACTGCCGAAGTCACCGGAGACGTCGACCGCAGAAACCGCGTCGCCCCCCGATGTGTCGCAGACGCCGGCCGCCGAGGTGTCGGTCTCGGCGTCGGGGGTCGATCCGTCGTCTGCGGTGCAGCCCGCGAGAACGAGCGCGGAGGCGAGAACGAGCGGCAGGGCAATCAGGGAGCGGCGCAACGGGAATCCTTCGACAGCGGTCACGCCGGAGGCGGCGTCGTGGCGAGGATGTCGACCACATACACCACCGTATCCGTCGCGCCTATGCCTGAACTGGGAGACCCGCCCGAGCCGAAACCGTCGGCCGGCGGAACGATCACGACGACGCGCGACCCGACGGCGCGCCCGACGAGGGCCGCGTCGACACCAGGCAACAGCTCGAGGAGCGAGCGCGGGGCATCCCCCCAGGTTTCGTCGAACACGGCACCGGTGCGCCAGTTCACGCCCTGGAACTGGACGAGGAACTCGTCGTCGGCGCCCACGAGCGGGCCCGTGCCCTCGAGAAGGGTGGCGCTCAGCAGCGTGCCGGGCGGGTCGACGGCCGGGATCGTGACGGTCGGGCGCCCGTCGGCGTCGAACTCCAGCCCGAGGTCGGGGAAGCCGTCGGGCACCGCGACCGGGGCCCCGTCGGCCTGGGTCGGCACGAGAGCGAGCACGTCGACGACGAACACCAGGTCGTCGCCGGGACCGATCGCGAGCTCGGGCTGACCGGCCGAGCCGAAGGCCTCCTCCGCCGGCACGACGCCGACGACCCGGCTTCCGGGAGTCGTGCAGAGGATCGTCGCGAGCAGCCCCGGCTGGATCGCGTCGCTTTCGAGAAGCACACGCGCCGACGCCGTGCCCGGAGCCTGCTCGCCGGTCGTCGCGTTGACGATCGTGATCGCCACCTCGACCAGGTCGCCTTCCGCCGCCGGGTCGCCGACCCCCTCGATGAGCACGGTGCGCTCGACGCGGTCCACGGCGAACGGGCCATCGGCGGCGATCACCGGGGAGTTGCCGAGGTCGCCCGAGACGACGACCGCGTCGGACGCCTCCCCCGG
>CAZCEE010000233.1:0-4299 GCA_964497165.1 uncultured Schumannella sp.
ACCGATCGGCCAGGCGGGCGGCGGCCTGGAGCGAGAGGCGGGTCTTGCCGGTCCCCCCGGGCCCGGTCAGGGTGAGCAGCCGCGCCTCTCCAAGCCGCTCGGTAATCTCGGTGATCTCGTGCTCGCGTCCGAGGAAGCTGGTCAGCTGGATCGGCAGGTTATTGGGGATCGCGTCCAGGGTGCGAGGCGGCGGCAAGGTCGCTGAGAGCCCGGGGGCGACGAGCTGGTACAGGCGCTCGCGACCCGATAGGTCGCGCAGCCGATGCTCCCCGAGATCGCGCAGCCCCATCCCCTCTCCGAGAGTCCGCTCGACCAGTCCCCGGGTCGCCTCGGAGACGAGGACCTGGCCGCCGTGCGCCGCCGCCATGATCCGCGCCGCTCGGTGGACATCCAGTCCCACGTACGAGTCGGCAGCTGCCCGCGCCTCGCCGCTATGCAGGCCGATCCGGATCCGCAACTCGCTGTTCTGCGGCCAGGATTCGGCGCCGATGCGGCGCTGCATCTCGACCGCAGCCGTGACCGCCTGAGTCGCGCTCTGGAAGACCGCGAAGAACGAGTCGCCCTCGGTGCTCACCTCAACGCCGCCATGCTCCGCAAACGCCTGACGCATGATTTGGTTGTGCTGCTCCAGCAGCTCGGTGTACTCGGGCCCCAGCGCCTCGAGCAGCCGCGTCGAGCCCTCGATGTCGCTGAAGAAGAAGGTGACAGTCCCGGTCGGGAGCTCGCTCATGTGCCGGAAGTTTCGGCCCCCAGCGGCAATTGGGCAAGGTGCGACGACATTCTCCGTGCGGATACGAACGCCGACCTGCATCGATCGCACGAAGCCGTGCTCTGCTGGGCCGCCGACCGACACGGTGCGCGCCCCTTGGAATCGCCACCGCGGGGTGACTAGATCACCATCCTCGGTTGACTCTTACGTCGTGGACATCGCGGTTGACTCCCGGCATATCGCTGTAATCGACTAGCCCACTCCCACTACAAGACCTTCAACATGGCGGGCGTCGACATCTGGACGTTCAACGAGGACGGCAAGGCCATCGAGCACTGGGACGTCCTCCAGGCGATCCCCGAGGCCACGGCCAGCCGCAACGACCTGTTCTCCCAACTTTCCTGACCGATTAGCGGGCGGTTCGAACGGTGAGGATCGGGTTGCCTAACGAAACTGCAGGTCGGAGCTTCCGAGTCACCTGCTGCAGGAGGCCAACTGGCGAGCCGAGCCCAGTAGAAGTACGCCCGCTCGCGCGAGTCTTGAGGGTACGAATGAGGGTACAGCGGGAACGCGAAGGCCCAATTCGTGCTCACAAGTCGGCCTAGATGAGACTTGGTACCGCATACCGGATTCGAACCGGTGATCTCCGCCTTGAGAGGGCGGTGTCCTGGGCCTCTAGACGAATGCGGCACGGGTCATTGAGGACGCGGCGGAGTCTACCAAGAGCCGGCGGACCGGGCAACCGCGGACGTGCGGGGCGCGACTTGAATATTGTTCGGTGTCGCGCACATTGACCGGGAGTTGCGGCAGAACGTGGTCTGCGGTGAGCGTGGATCCGGCGCCGATGACCCGATTCTTCCTCGTAATGCGCGCTGGCCAGAGCAATGTTCGAGTCCAGGACGCTGACTCGAAAAAATGGCGAATTCCGGGAGCATTGTGCGAGCACGGGCCCGCCGCGCCGATGCCGACCTAGCGGCGAGCCCCGACTGGGCTGACAGACGCAGATGCGGCGGCCATGGCGTGGCGGTGCTCTTCGAGCCAACCGAGCAGGCTGGCGGCCACATCTGGCCAGGAGCGCGAGCCCATCACGAGGCCGAAATGGCTGGCGGACGGGAAGTACTCGTAGCTTGCACCGAGCAGGTCGGCCGTTCGTCGCGCCTCGATGGGGTGAATCACCTCATCGAGGCCGGCACCGATCACGAGGCTCGGCAGGTCAGCAAACCGGGAGGGATCGATCGGCACGCCCGACATTCGCTCGCGTCGCGCGCGACCCGACTCGTGGGCGCCGGCGAGCAGCTCCGTCATCTTCTCGACCTCAGCGTCGCTCATGTCGGGCATCCGCTCGCGCAGCTCGTCGGGCGAGCCAGTCCAGCCCCACCAGGCTGCGTCGTAGATGGCGGGAACGGCGCGCAGCTCA
Source organism: uncultured Schumannella sp. (assembly GCA_964497165.1). Classification (GTDB taxonomy): domain Bacteria; phylum Actinomycetota; class Actinomycetes; order Actinomycetales; family Microbacteriaceae; genus Pseudolysinimonas_A. The sequence goes on from CAZCEE010000233.1 coordinate 2,127, forward strand.
TGCTCCTCCGGTCGGCGCGGCAGGGCGGCCGCCGGTGGCGAAGGGGCAAGAAGGATGAGCCCGAGCACCGGATGGCGCTCGGCATGGAGCATGGCCGCCAGCGCGCCGATCCCCCACCCGATGATCACCGCCGGCCGCCCGATGTGGCGCAGCGCAACGCCGACGTCGTCGGCGTAATCACGCATGGTCACCTCGTCGAGATCGGCGACGTCGCTCGTGAAGTGCCCGCGCAGGTTGATCGCGTGCGCCTCCCAGCCACGCTCGGCCAGGTAGGCGGCGATCTCGGTCCACAGCCACGACCCGGTCAGGGCGCCGTGCACGAAGAGCAGCGGTGGCTTGCGAGAACGCCGCTCGGGCTGATGGCTATCGAGGTGGATGCCCTCGGGCTCGATGAAGACCTCGTCGCGCTTGATCGCCTGCACCATCGTGGCTAATCAGTCCTCCAGGGGGTTGAAGACCATGCCGGTCAACAGCTTCGGATAGAAATAGGTCGACTTCTGCGGCATCACGTCCCCAGCGGCCGCGACCTCGGCGAGCTGGTCGAGCCGGGTCGGTCGCACCAGGATGGCGGCGGTTGCCCCGCCGCTCGCCACGCAATGGAGCGCTTCGGCCTCGTCCCTAGTGTAGGCGAGGCGCTTGCCGGCGGCGACATCGGCCTCCGAGATCCCGAGCCGATCTCCCAGGACGACCACGTGCAGAGCCGCCAGGTCGAGGGCCCGGACGGCGCTGCTCATCCGCTCGCGCCGCAGCCGATCGGCCAGGCCGTCGGCGTCGCCGACCAGCAGGTAGCCGTCCCCACCGGGCAGCACCAGGCCGAAGACGGGTTCGTCGCCGAAGCGCCGCCCCTCCAGCGCATGAGTCAGGGCCTCGGGGGCGACCGGGATCGATGCGAAGAGCGCGTCGTCGGTCGCCAACGCGCGCAGCGCATCGGCGTCGGCGTCAAGCAGGATGCGGTGGGTCGGACGGATCTCGAGCTCGGTGAGCTCGGCGTTTACCAGCATCATCATGATCCAGTCGGCAGCCAGGGCGCCTGGCGCCGCTCCGGCCAAGCGCGGATCGGCCCGCATTTCGGCCTGGTAGGTCAGCGCCGTCTCGTACCGATGATGCCCATCGGCGACGTAGAGCGTTTGCCGCCCGAGGTAGTTCAGCAGCCGGTCATCGGGCTCGATGGCGCTCAACTGGTGGATCAGCCCGTCGCCGTCACGCGCCCGCCATTCGTCGCCCGCTTCCCGGCTCATGACGTGACGGAAGCGCTCGGACCGGTCGAAATAGACGGTGAGGATCGGACTCAGCTGCGTCCGCGTCGCGTGCAGGAGGGCGAGGCGATCCGCCTTCGGGCCGGGCAAGGTGTGCTCGTGCGGCCGGATCCCGTCGCCCCACGGCTCGAGGAGGACACGGACGACGATTCCCTCCACCGTCGGCTCGTCCGGCGCCGATGGTGTCGCGTGGCGATAGGAGTAGGCCGCTGGCTCGGATCGCCGATCGAGGGTGCCGTCCTCGATCCAGGCATGCAAGGCGTCTGCGGCGGCCGCGTGCGGATCGGGCTCGGCGCTGAATTCGAGCCGGACAGCATTGCGCTCGTTCCGTTCAAGCAGCTCAGCGCGCTCGGCGTCGCCGATCACGTCGTACGGCGGACAGGCGAGGTCGGTCAGGTCGGCGAAGCGGGTCGGCGGGGCGCCGTCGTCATCGGTCCTTGCGAAGCGCTCGAGGGAGTAATGGAGGCCGGCGAACGGCAAGACACGGGGCATCCCGCGAAGGATAGTGCGCAACGCGATACACCGGCCGGTGACCAGGCGGAGCGTAACGAAGCGGAGCTTTGAGCGGCGGCGGCCCGGGACCCGAGCGTGGCGCGTCGGGGCGGGCGCAGAGAGTTAGCCGGCAGACGCCAGGACACGGAGAGCCTGATCCCGAACCTCCGCGCGCCCATCCTGCGACGCCCGCTCGAGAAGGGTACGTGCCTCATCGGGCAGGGAATCGACGTTTCCCAGCGCGGCGATGGCATTGCGCAGGAGCCGATGACGCCCGGCGCGCGTCAGGGCCGATGCACCCACCGCTCGCGCGAAGGCGCGGCCACCGAGCGGCAGCAGCCACGCGATCAACGGCAGGAGCGGCACCAGCAGCGGCCCCGAGTCGTCGGCATCGGCGTTGACCGGGCAGACCTCCTGGCAGACAT
>CAZCEE010000234.1:0-4294 GCA_964497165.1 uncultured Schumannella sp.
AGTTGCTGCGCATCGAAGAAGAGCTGGGCGACGCCGCCGTCTACGCCGGCCGCTCGGCCTTCCCCCGCGCGAAGCAGTAGCGGCAGCCCCCATCCGTCGATCCGGCGTCTCCTTCTCTGGGGGCGCCGGTTCTTCGTGGCGCGGTGACCGTTTGCAGGAAGAGCCGGGGTGTTCCGGGCCGACATCGCCGCCGGATGGCCACTTGGAACCCTCCGTTCCTGCAAATGGCATCAGCACCCCGTGCCGGAGATCTCCTCGGGATGCCGTCCGCCTACCCTTGAGGCATGGCCCGAGCACAGCGACCGCAGCGTGAGCGCACGCGCAAGGTGCCCGTGGCGATGACCGAGGAGCCGCGCTCGGCCGCCTGGCTGCGCAACTTCCGGCTCTCCGGATTCGCGCTCTCGATGCTGTTGCTCGTCGTCGCGGCACTCGTCGTGCTGGCGCCGAGCCTGAAAACTTTCGTGGAGCAGCGCCAGCAGATCGCGGCCCTTGAAGAGTCGGTCGCCCTCGCCCAAGCGCAAGTCGACGAGCTTGAAGGCGAGATCGACCGCTGGAGCGACCCGGCCTACATCGAGGCGCAGGCGCGGGACCGGCTGTACTACGTGTACCCGGGCGACATCACCTTCCTGGTGATCGGCGACGACGACGACGGGCTCGACGAGGGTGGTTTGCCGATCAGCGACGAGATCCAGACGACGCAGGTCGACTGGGTGCGTGCCCTGCTGTCGACCGTGTACCAGGCCGGGCTGACGGATGCGACTCCCGCGCAGCTCGATAGCCCGCAGCAGGGCGGCTGATGCGTCCGCCATTCCCCGAGCCGACCGCCGCCGAAATCGCCGTCGTCTCCACCCAGCTCGGTCGCCCGGCGCGCGGCGTCATCGGCATCGCGGCGCGTTGCGTCTGCGGTAACCCGACGGTCGTAGCGACCGCGCCGCGGCTTCCCGACGGCACGCCGTTCCCGACGCTCTACTACCTGTCGCACCCGGCGGCGACCGCGGCGATTTCGACTCTTGAGGCGACGGGGGTGATGCCTCAGCTGGCGTCTGAGCTGCGTGAGCAGGACGTGACGGATGCCTACCGCTCGGCCCACGCGAGCTACCTCGCCGACCGGGATGCGGTTGAGGTCGTCGAGGAGATCACCGGCTTCTCGGCCGGCGGCATGCCCGACCGGGTGAAGTGTCTGCACGCTCTCGCCGGGCACGCGCTCGCCGCCGGCCCCGGTGTGAACCCGATCGGCGATCGTGCGCTCGAGCTGTGCACCTGGTCGCCCGCGCGTTGTGAATGCGCGGAGCCGGGCGCGGCGGTACCGGCGGTGGCGGAGTCCAGATGAGGCGGGCGCTCGCGCTGCTACTGGCCGCCGCGGCGGCCCTCACGTTCGCCCCGGCGGCGCAGGCGACTCCGCAGGATGCGGTGCGTGACCGCGAGTACTGGCTCGACGACTACGGAATCCGCGACGCGTGGGCGGTGACGCGAGGTGCCGGCGTGACGATCGCGATCATCGACACCGGGGTCGCCGGGGCGGTCGCCGACCTCGCCGGTGCCGTGGTCGGGGGAGCCGATTTCTCGGGCGTCGGGTCACCCGACGGGCAGCGACCGATCGGCGACAACCCCGAGCACGGCACCCTCGTCGCGTCGCTCGCGGCGGGGCGGGGCACCGGCGCCACCTCGGGCGTCCTCGGGGCGGCCCCGGAGGCATCCATCCTCACGATCTCGGTCGGATTCGGCGCGGATTCCGACACCCAGATCGCCGAAGCAGTGACTTGGGCGGTCGACAACGGAGCGGATGTCATCAACATGTCGCTCTCGCGCAACACCCTCGACTGGCCGGAGAGCTGGGACGACGCCTTCTTGTACGCCGCCGAGCACGACGTCGTCATCGTCGCGGCGGCCGGCAATCGCGGCAGCGGCACCGTCGAGGTCGGTGCGCCGGCGACGATCCCCGGCGTGCTCACCGTCGGCGGCGTCGACGAGAACGGCCAGGCATCCTGGAATGCTTCCGCCCAGGGCATCACGATCGGCGTCGCCGCACCGAGCGAGCGACTCGTCGGTGTCACCCCGAGCGGTCGGTACGTCACCTGGGCGGGTACGAGCGGCGCAACGCCGATCGTCGCCGGCGTGGTCGCGCTGGTGCGGGCGGCGCATCCCGAACTCGACGCCGCGAACGTGATCAACCGGGTCGTCACGACCGCTCGGGATGCCGGACCTGCCGGCGCCGACTTCACCTACGGTTTCGGCTACCTCGACGCGGCCGACGCGGTCTCCGCCGCCGTGCCGGAGGTGACAGCGAACCCGATGGGCGATCTCGCCGAATGGGTGCGCATCAACCGTCGGGCCGACGCGACGCCCGAACCCGCCGAGGTGATTGTGTCCGCGCCGAAGCCCGATGTCGATCCGGGGTTCGCGGATCCGACCGGAATCCTCCTGCCGAGCCTCGTCACACTCCAGCTCGTCGGGGTGCCCGTGCTCGCGGTCGCGCTCATGGTGTTCGTCGTCGGCGGTCTCGTGGTCGGGGTGGTGCGGGGAATCCGGTCGCCGCGTTCGCGGTAGATTGGGTGGCAATCCAGCGAGGAGTTCTATCACCGTGCGCAAGATCCTGATCGTCGGCGGGGGCTATGCCGGCTTCTACACGGCCATGAAGCTGCAGAAGCACCTTGGCCGCGGAGAGGCCCAGGTCACCGTCGTCGACCCGTCGCCGTACATGACCTATCAGCCGTTCCTCCCGGAGGTCGCGGCCGGAACGATCGAGCCGCGTCACGCGGTCGTGTCGCACCGCAGGCACCTCAAGAAGACGACGATCATCACGGCGAGCGTCAGCAAGATCGACCACGCCGCCAAGAAGGTCACGGTCACCCCCGCGGCCGGCGACCCGTGGGATGTCGACTACGACACGATCGTCGTCACCGCCGGCGCCGTGACGCGCACCTTCCCGATCCCGGGGCTCGCCGACGAGGCGATCGGGCTCAAGAACATCGAAGAGGCGATCGCGATCCGTGACCGCGTCGCCGACTGCTTCGCGAAAGCCTCCAACCTCCCTGCCGGCCCCGAGCGCGACCGACTGCTGACCTTCGTGGTCATCGGCGGCGGCTTCGCTGGCATCGAGCTGTTCGGCGAGCTGCGCTCCTACGCGTCGGCGCTGCTGCGCCAGTACAAGAACCTCACGATCGACGACACGCACTTCCACCTGATCGAGGCGATGGGCCGCATCATGCCCGAGGTGTCGCTGAAGACCAGTCATTGGGTGCTGAAGAACCTCGCGCAGCGCGCAGCGACGGTCCACCTCGACACGCAGCTCGCGAGTGCTGTCGACGGCAAGGTCGAGCTCTCGACCGGGGAGTCGTTCTTCTCCGACACCATCATGTGGACTGCCGGCGTCATGGCGAACCCCGTGATGCGCAACACCGACCTTCCCGCCGAGGAGCGCGGTCGCCTGCGGGTGCAGGCTGACTTGCGCGTCATTTCCGACGCAGGCGTCGTGCTCGACGCCTGGGGCGCTGGTGATGTCGCGGCGGTGCCCGACCTCATCCCGAACCAAGGCGTCAACGGGTTCACCGTGCCGAACGCCCAGCACGCCGTGCGCCAAGGCAAGCTGCTCGCGAAGAACCTGGTTGCCGACATCCGAGGCGAGAAGCCGAGGGAGTACCGCCACAAGAACCTCGGCACCGTGGCCGGCATCGGCCTGTACTACGGCGTCTTCCAGTCCGGCCCGATCGCCCTCAAGGGGTTCGTCGCCTGGCTCGCGCACCGCGGCTACCACGGCTTCGCGATGCCGATGTGGGAGCGCAAGGCCCGCGTGTTCGGCAACTGGATCATCAACTTCCTGTTCCGCCGCGATCTGGTCGGCATCCCGGCTCGCGACACCCCGCGTGCCGCTTTCGAAGCCTGGGCCGTTCGCCCGAAGGTCTAGACCCGAGCCTCGCCGCGTGGTCCACCAGTTCGCCGACCACACGAGCAGCTCCGTTTGACCCCGAGGAAGAGGAGATCGCGCGCCTCGAGATGGAGGATCTCGCCTGGCTCGGCGTCGGCCTCGCCGCCTGGTGACCGACCGACATCCACCCGTGGGTTGAGTGCCGCGCGTAGCGCGGTGTATCGAAACCGCCCACGAGCAACCCGCTCCCGCGTACCCTCGAAGCCGCGCCCTCGTAGCCCAACCGGCAGAGGCAGGCGACTTAAAATCGCTTCAGTCTGGGTTCGAATCCCAGCGAGGGCACCACGGAATCGCCCGCTCAGCACCGGCTCTAGCCGACCCGTCGTTCCCCGCGGGCCCACATCGGCGTGTCGTCCCAGGTCGGTGCTC
>CAZCEE010000235.1:0-4293 GCA_964497165.1 uncultured Schumannella sp.
ACACGCACCCCGAGATCGAGTTCTACCTGCTGAAGTCGAGCAAGGTCGAGAACGGTGTGCCGGTTCCGGTCGACTCTGCGGGCTACTTCGACAACGTGCCCGGCGGCACCGCGAACGACTTCCGCCGCCGCTCGGTGCGGATGCTCGAAGACCTCGGCATCTCGGTCGAGTTCAGCCACCACGAGGCCGGCCCCGGGCAGAACGAGATCGACCTGCGCTACGCCGACGCGCTCACCACCGCCGACAACATCATGACTTTCCGCACCGTCATCAAGGAGGTTGCGATCGAGCAGGGCGTCTACGCGACGTTCATGCCGAAGCCGCTGACGGCGCACCCCGGATCGGGCATGCACACCCACATGTCGCTGTTCGAAGGTGACGCGAACGCGTTCTTCGACGCGTCGGGCCAGTACCAGCTCTCGACCATAGGCAAGCAGTTCGTCGCTGGGCTCCTACGCCACGCCCCCGAAATCACCGCCGTCACCAACCAGTTCGTCAACTCGTACAAGCGACTGTGGGGCGGCGACGAAGCGCCGAGCTACGTCACGTGGGGGCACAACAACCGGTCTGCCCTCGTGCGCGTGCCGCTCTACAAGCCCGGCAAGGGCCAGAGCGCGCGGGTCGAGTACCGCGCGATCGACTCGGCGGCGAACCCGTACCTGTCGTATGCGCTGCTGCTCGCGGCCGGGCTCAAGGGCATCGAGAACGGTTACGAACTCCCGGCCGAGGCCGAAGGCGACGTCTGGAGCATGACCCCCGCGGAGCGCAAAGCGCTCGGTTACGGCAGCCTGCCGACATCCCTCGACCACGCCCTCACCCTCATGGAAGAGAGCGAGCTGGTCGCTGAGACGCTCGGCGAGCAGGTCTTCGAGTTCGTGCTCGCGAACAAGCGCCGCGAATGGGCCGGATACCGTGCCCAGGTCACGCCGTTCGAGCTCGAGAGCAACCTCGAGATCCTGTAACCCTGTTTCCGGAGGGAAGCCCGCTTCCGGAGGGAAGCGCATTCATGACGCGGACGACGACGACGCTCACCGAGCTGGCGAGGCTCGGCTTCGCGGAGCTCGGTGCAGCACACGAGGCGCTCGGGGCGATGCCGGATGCCATCGTTCCGACGTTCGCCCTCGCAGCCGATCCCGACCAGGCGCTGCGGTTGCTGGGAGCCTTCCGGACGAAGTCGGCGAAGGCGGTGGGCGCGCTGCTGAAGGATCCCGCCGCGACCGGGCGCCTCATCCGGGTGCTCGGAGCGTCGTCGGGACTCGCGTCGTTCCTGGAACGGCATCCTGAACGCCTCGCGGTCTTCGGCGACCCGCTTCTCGCTCCCGCAGACGCGGCGACGGTCGGACGGGTGCTTCTCGCCGCCTCGGAGGGGCTGCAGGGCGAAGCCGCCTGGAACGCGCTGCGCACCGCGTATCGCGCCGAACTAGTTCGGCTCGCGGCGTGGGATCTCGAACAGCCCGACGGCGCGCTGGTCGTCGACCGGGTGGCGGCGGGACTCGCCGACCTGGCCGGGGCAGCCCTCGACGGCGCCCTCGCGCTCGCCCGCCGCTCCACCCGATTCCCGGCCGACGAGGCCGCCGCCACGCCGCTCGCGATCATCGGCATGGGCAAGTCCGGCGCCCGTGAGCTCAACTACCTGAGCGACGTCGACGTGATCTTCGTCACCGAGGGCGGCGACCGTGATGTGGAGATCGCGACGGTGCTGGCCCGCGAGACGATGCGCGGCATCGCGGAACTCGCGATCGAGCCGCCGCTGTGGGAGGTGGATGCCAACCTCCGCCCCGAAGGCAAGGACGGCGCGCTCGTGCGCACCCTCGAGTCCCATCTTGCGTACTACGAGCGCTGGGCAAAGTCGTGGGAGTTCCAAGCGTTGCTGAAAGCCCGCCCGCTCGCCGGCGACCTCGACCTGGGCGAACGCTACGTGGAGGGCGTCGCGCCGCTGGTCTGGTCGAGTGCGTCGCGCGAGAACTTCGTCGAATCGGTGCAGGGGATGCGCGAGCGGGTCACCGCGCACATCCCGCCCGACGAGGTCGACATCCAGCTCAAGCTCGGGCCCGGGGGTCTGCGCGACGTCGAGTTCACCATCCAGTTGCTGCAACTGGTGCACGGCCAGGCCGATCCCGGGGTGCGTCAGCGTTCGACCCTCGACGCCCTGCTCGCCCTGGCCGAGAACGGCTACATCGGGCGCGTCGAGGCTTCCGGGTTCGCGCGCGACTACCGGTTCCTGCGGCTGCTGGAGCACCGCATCCAGCTCTCTCGGATGCGCCGAACCCACCTCATGCCGCGCGAGGAGGGGCAGTTGCGCGTGCTTGCCCGCGCGTCTGGGCTCGCCACGACGGCCGACGGGGTCGTCGACGAGTGGCAGAAGGTCAAGCACGAGGTGCGCACCCTGCACGAGCGGCTGTTCTACCGCCCGCTGCTCTCAGCCGTCGCCGCGCTGCCCGACGACGGCTATGCCCTCACCAGCGAGCAGGCCGAAGCCCGACTCGCGGCGATCGGCTTCCGCGACCCCCGTGGAGCGTTGCACCACATCGCCGCGCTCACCTCCGGGGTGTCGCGTCGTGCCCAGATTCAGCGCAACCTCCTGCCGGTGATGCTGCAGTGGTTCTCGGAGGGGGCCGACCCCGACGCCGGTCTGCTGGCCTTCAGGCGGCTCTCAGACGACCTGGGGGAGGCGTACTGGTTCCTGCGGATGCTGCGTGACTCGTCGGGTGCCGCGCACCGGCTCACCGAGGTGCTGTCGGGCTCGAAGTTCGTGGGTGTTCTGCTCGAGCGCATCCCCGAATCGGTGGTCTGGCTCGAGACCGACGGCGAACTCGCCCCCCGCTCGGCGGCGCTTCTGCTCGAAGAGGCGGCGGCAACCGTCGCGCGCCACTGGGATGACCAGGATGCCGCTGCCGTCGCCCTGCGCACCGCCCGCCGGCGCGAGGTGCTTCGGCTCGCCCTGGGCGCCATCCTCGGGGTCATCACGGTCGAAGAACTCGGCAAGGGGCTCAGCGACATCACCACGGCACTGCTCACCGGCATTCTCGCGCTCGTGCACCGCTACGGCGACGGCATCGAGTTCGGAATCGTCGCGATGGGCAGGTACGGCGGCGCGGAGCTCGGGTTCGGCAGCGACGCCGACGTCATGTACGTCTACCGGGCGGCGGGTGTCGACGGCGAGGAAGCGCAACGCCGCGCCGAGCACATCGTGCACGAACTGGCTCGGCTCACCGAAGACCTGCGGCTGCCGCTCGACCTCGACCTCGGCCTACGGCCGGAGGGCAAGAACGGGGCGATTACGCGCTCCCTCGACTCGTATCGCGCGTACTACGCACGCTGGTCGCTCACCTGGGAGGCGCAGGCGCTGCTACGTGCACGCGGAGTGGTCGGCGACCCGCAGGTTCTCGCGGCCTTCGAAGAGCTCGCCGACGAGATCCGGTACCCGGCAGAGATCTCGCCCGCCGACGTGCGGGAGGTGAGGCGCATCAAAGCGCGCATCGAATCCGAACGTCTGCCACAGGGCGCCGACGCGGCACGGCACCTCAAACTCGGACGCGGCTCGCTCTCCGACGTCGAATGGTTCGTGCAACTGTTGCAACTTCAGCACGCAGCTTCGGTGCCGGGGTTGCGTACGACATCGACGCTTTCGGCCCTCGCGGCGGCGGTGTCGGCAGGGTTGGTGTCCGCCGACGATGCCGAGAAACTGCGAGCCGCGTGGATCATTGCATCGCGCGCCCGCTCGGCGATGACCCTGTGGACAGCAAAGACCGCCGACGTGTTGCCGACCGACCGCCAACAGCTCGAAGGCGTCGCGCGGCTGCTCGAATACCCGCCCGGGAGCGCATCCCGACTCGAAGAGGACTACCTGCGCACCACCCGCCTCGCCCGCCAGGTGTTCGAGAAGCGGTTCTACGGCGAGAGCTGAGGGTTCGGGCGGCCCGAAAGCACCGATTTGCGTCGAGTGCAATTCGGTGATCGCGTGCGCTCGACGCAAATTGGGGCATTCGGAACCGGAGCGGTTTGGGCCGCTTCTTGCGAATCGTTCCGTAGAGAATCTTGCGGACCGATTCGCATGAGGCGGACCAACGCGCGTGGCGGTCGGGCAACGCGAAGGGCCGCGCTCCCGAAGGAACGCGGCCCCATGCGTGAAGCGTGGAATCAGACCCCGAAGTACAGCTCGTACTCGAAGGGGTGCGGACGCTGCGCGAACGGGAGGAGCTCCTTCTCGCGCTTGTACTCGATCCAGGTATCGATCAGGTCCTGGCTGAACACGCCGCCCTCGAGCAGGTAGTCGTGGTCCTCCTCGAGCGC
>CAZCEE010000236.1:0-4281 GCA_964497165.1 uncultured Schumannella sp.
CGAGGCGGCGGCCGATCTTCATCTGCTTCGGGTTCTGCGGATCGAAAGCCGCGTCGGTGCCCAACCGCGACGACGCCGCCCAGTAGCGCACCGCATCCGCGCCGTGTTCATCGAGGATGGCGCCGGGCGTGACGACGTTGCCCTTCGATTTCGACATCTTCTTGCGGTCGGGGTCGACGATGAAACCCGAGATGCCGGCGTTCGTCCACGGGATGCTGCCGTGCTCGAGTTGGGCGCGCAGCACCGTCGAGAACAGCCAGGTGCGGATGATGTCTTGCCCCTGTGAGCGCAGCGAGTACGGGAAGACCAGCGCGAACAGTTCGGGGTCGGTCTCCCAGCCGCCGGCGATCTGCGGGGTGAGGCTCGAGGTCGCCCAGGTGTCCATGATGTCGAGGTCGCCCTCGAAGCCGCCGGGCACGCCGCGCTGGGATTCCGCATATCCCGGAGGCACGTCCGTTGACGGGTCGACCGGCAGGGCATCCTCGCTCGGGATGATGACATCCCCCCGCTCCCCGTCGGCATCCAGGTGGTACCAGACGGGGATCGGCACCCCGAAGAAGCGCTGCCGCGAAATCAGCCAGTCGCCGGTCAGGCCGCCGACCCAGTTCTCGTAGCGCACCCGCATGAAGTCGGGGTGGAAGTCGATCTTCTTGCCGGCGTTGAGCAACCGGTCGCGCAGTCTCGCGTCGCGCGCGCCGTTGGCGATGTACCACTGGCGGGTCGAGACGATCTCGAGCGGCTTGTCGCCCTTCTCGTAGAACTTCACCGCGTGCGTCGTCGGTTTCGGGTCGCCGATCAGGTCACCCGATTCGCGCAGCAGCTCGACGGTGCGGGCCTTGGCGCTGAACACCGTCTTGCCGGCGAGTTCGGCGTAGGCGGCGCGGCCGGTATCCGTGAACAGGTCGGCGGCGGGGGCCTCCTCGATGAACCGACCGTCGCGCCCGAGCACCGTGCGGTTGGGCAGGTCGAGTTCGCGCCACCACACGACATCGGTCACGTCACCGAACGTGCAGATCATCGCGATGCCGGTGCCCTTGTCTTTCTGGGCCAGACGGTGGGCAACGATCGGCACTTCGACGCCGAAGATCGGGGTGGTGACCGTGGTGCCGAACAGGTGCTGGTAGCGCTCGTCGTCGGGATGCGCGACGAGGGCAACGCAAGCCGGCAGCAGCTCGGGGCGGGTCGTCGCGATCTCGATCATCCCCCCATCGGCCTGGTGGAACGTCACCGCGTGGTACGCCGCGGGCTGGTCTTTGTCTTCGAGCTCGGCTTGAGCGACGGCGGTGCGGAAGGTGATGTCCCACAGCGTCGGGGCCTCGGCCTGGTACGCCTCGCCGCGCGCGAGGTTGCGCAGGAACGCCCGCTGCGCGACGGTCTGCGCCTCGGTGCCGATCGTGCGGTAGGTGAGCGACCAGTCGACGCTGAGCCCCATCGCGCGCCAGAGATCCTCGAACTGCTTCTCGTCTTCGATCGTCAGCCGCTCGCACAGCTCGATGAAGTTGCGGCGCGAGATCGGCACCTGGTCGGCGGCCTTGCTCGACGCATTGTCGCCACCTTCGAGCGGCGGCACGTAGTTCTCGAGGTAGGGGAGGGTCGGGTCGCAGCGCACCCCGTAGTAGTTCTGCACGCGACGCTCGGTGGGCAAGCCGTTGTCGTCCCAGCCCATCGGATAGAAGATCTGCTCGCCACGCATCCGGTGGAATCGGGCGGCAAGATCCATGTGCGTGTACGAGAAGACATGCCCGATGTGCAGAGACCCGGATGCCGTCGGCGGCGGGGTGTCGACGCTGAAGACGCTCCCGGCGGCGAGAGCCGCTGCGCGATCGAACCGGTAGGTGCCTTGCCGCTCCCAGGTTTCGGCCCACTTGGGTTCGAGGCCCTCGAGTACGGGCTTCTCCGGGATTTCGGGATTGCGGCGGGCAGACGTCATGGCGGATCTCCGGTTCGATATGCGCGGCACCGTGTCAGTCCCGGGTATTCCGGGGAGGTGCCTGGTTGTGGTGCGAGCAGTTTACTCGGCGGCCGGGGATGAGAGTCCTCTCATCCCCCATCGCGTCGAAAGCGCCCACCCGCCGCCGCCGCGTCATACTGGGCACATGGTCGGGGTCGGTCGCCGATGGGGGCTGCCGCGCTGGAGCGTGCGGGCCAGAATCTTGGCCGCCATCCTCCTGGTCGTGTTCGTTGGGCTGGGGGTGACTGGAAGCGTGAGCTATCTCGTGCAGCGCGACCAGGTCGCGCGCGACATCGACGCCGAACTGCTGCGCCAGGTGGAAGCCGCGCGCGTCGTCGTCGAGGCGGAAGCGGATGAGGTCGAGTCGGCCCACGACGCACTCGCCCGGATCCTCGCCGTCGTCCCGGCGCCGCAGAACGGCTCGGCCGTCGGGATCGTCGACGGTCAGCCAGCCCTCGTTCCCGGCACCGCCGTAGCCTTCTCGCTCGAGGACTCCGCGCTCGTCGACCGCGTCGTGCGCGAGGTCGGCGACGGCTCCGCGCGCATCGGCACGGCGCTTCTCAACGGCATCGAGATCCGATACGTCGGTGTATCGGTTCTCGTGGACGGCGCGGACGACGTGGGCGTCTATCTGGTGGCCGTCGACGTCACCCGCGAACTCGAACCGACCAACCGGGCGTTCACGATCTTCGTGTTCGTCGGGGGTGCGACCCTCGTCGCGGTAGCTCTTGCCGGCTGGCTCGTCGCCGGGCGGTTGCTGCGTCCGGTGCGTCGGCTGCAGGAGACAGCCGCGCGGCTCACGGCCAGTGACCTCCGAGAGCGCATCCCGGTCGAGGGCAACGACGACATCTCGCGCCTCACCGAGACGGTCAACGACATGCTCGACCGGCTCGACGCGGCGCTTCGCAATCAGCGCGAGCTGCTCGACGATGTGCGGCACGAACTGCGCACGCCGCTCACCGTCATCCGTGGTCACCTCGAGCTCGTCGACCCCGCGGATCCCGGTGACGTGCGACGCACCGCCGAACTCGCGATCGACGAGCTGGATCGCATGGCCGGGCTCGTCGACGGGCTCGCGACGCTCGCCGAGGTGCGTGCCCGCGTTCCCGAACTGCGGGAGACCGACATCGGCAAGTTGACAGTCGATGTGGCCGAACTCGCCGGCGTGATTCCCGGCCACTCGTGGAGCGCGACCGAGATCGCGGAGGGGAGCGTGTCCATGGACCGCGCGCTCATCACGCAGGCCTGGCTGCAACTCGCCGACAACGCTGCGAAGTACGCTCCGGCCGGCACCCCGATCGAGATCGGCAGCCGAATCACCGATGGGCGCGCTGACCTGTGGGTCCGCGATCACGGCCCCGGCATCCGCGCCGGTCAGGAGACCCGCATCTTCGAACGCTTCGCACGCGCCACGGACGGATCGGCTCGGGGCTCGGGGCTCGGGCTCGCGATCGTCGAGGGCATCGCCGAGGCGCATGGGGGGGCCGCCCGAGTCGAGTCACCCGGCAACGGGGCGCGCTTTGTCATCAGCATCCCGACGGGGGAGGAGCCATGGCCCACGTACTGATCGTCGAAGACGAGGAACGGATCGTCTCGTTCGTGCGGCGGGGTCTGACCGCCGCCGGATACGCGACGAGTTCGACCAGCTCCGGACTCGACGCCGTCGCCCTGGTGCGCGCCGGCGGAATCGACCTCGTGCTGCTCGACATCGGCTTGCCCGACATCAGCGGCCTCGAGGTGCTCGCGCGCCTGCGATCCGACGGCATCACCGTTTCAGTGATCGCCCTCACGGCGCGCGATTCGGCGCGTGACCTCGTGGCCGGGCTCGATGGCGGGGCGGATGACTACATCCCGAAGCCGTTCACCTTCGAGGAGCTGCTCGCCCGCATCCGCGCTCGGCTGCGGGATCGGGACCGGGCGGTTCCGATCCGGCTCGAGCATGACGGCCTCGCGCTCGACCTGCTCGACCGGCGGGCGAGCATCGGCGACCGCGAGATCGACCTGTCGGCGCGCGAGTTCGCGCTCGCCGAAGAGCTGATGCGGCACGCCGGCCAGGTGCTCAGCCGCGAGCAACTGTTGAGCCGGGTGTGGGGCTACGACTTCGATCCGGGATCGAACGTTGTCGACGTCTACATCCGGTACTTGCGTGCGAAACTCGGGGTAGAACGCATCGAGACGGTGCGCGGCGCGGGCTACCGGCTCGTCTGAGCCCGATGGTGGATGAAGCGCTACGGCTTCGACTGGCCGGGGGCGTCGCCGCTGTTGCCCGGCGACCCGGACTGCCCGGGGGCGGTGCCGCTGTTGCCCGGGGTCGGCGGGGAACTCGGCTC
>CAZCEE010000237.1:0-4259 GCA_964497165.1 uncultured Schumannella sp.
CTGCTTCCGACGACCTGAGCGGGTCCGCGAACGAGGAAACCCCCGCGACGTGGGCGGGGGCTTCGGGTGGTGGCTCCGACCGGCGTCGATCCGGTGACCTTCCGATTTTCAGTCGGACGCTCTACCAACTGAGCTACAGAGCCTCGGAGAGCCGAATCTTCTAGAGACTTGGCTCCCCGACGGTGAGAAAGCCTTCCCTCGCGGAAAGGCTTCGCACTCCGCGACCCTGACGGGACTTGAACCCGCGACCTCCGCCGTGACAGGGCGGCACGCTAACCAGCTGCGCTACAGGGCCTTGCTATTGAGTTGTGGTGAAACATCGATTGCGTGACCCCAACGGGATTCGAACCCGTGCTGCCGCCGTGAAAGGGCGGTGTCCTAGGCCACTAAACGATGGGGCCGTGAAGTGCGACAACGCAGGTGCGAACCGCACAGCAACCGAGGGTCAAGCATACGGTCGGCGCGTCCGAAACACCAATCGCCGGGATGCCGGACACCCCGTGGATGAACCGAGCGTTGCGTGCCCCCTGAACTAGGTTCAAGTCGCCGTTGAGACTTTGTTGTTAGAGTTGCCGATGTTGTTCCTGTGACGGCGGAGGGGCCGGCGACGGGAAGATGCGGGGAATCATGGGACGTACGTCCAGCCGGGGGGCTATCGGCGCGCAGACGCCGTCCAGCGTCGCGCGCCGCCTGCGAGTGCTCGCGGGCGCCATCGCACTCGCCCTCCTTCCCGTGCTCGGCGGAATCGCCCCGTCGAACGCCTCGGTCGTCGCCGACTACCCGAGCTGGGAAGAGGTCGTCGCCGCCCAGAAGAACGAGGCGCAGGCCAAGGCTCTACGCGCCAGCCTCGAGAGCCAGATGCAGGCGCTTCAAGACGACGCCCAGCGCACACAGGCCGAAGCGGATGCCAAGGGCGCGATCTACGCGGAAGCACTGCAGGCCTACGACGAGCAGAAGATCGTGACCGACGCGCTGCTCGAACAGACGGCAGCGGCTCAGGCGGAGGCCGACGAGGCCTACGCGGTTGCGGCGCAGGTGATCGCCGAGATGAGCAAGTCGGGAGGCTCCGCCGACCTCTCGCCCCGTCTGTTCACCACCCCCGGTTCTCCGGATGCGCTGCTCGACCGCCTCGAACTCAGCCGCGTCATCGGCGATCGCTACGCCGACCTCTACGCGAAAGCGATCGAGCTACGCAATCGTGCAGAGGCGCTCGCCGACCAGGCGGAAGTCGCCCAAGGCATCCTCGACGAGCTGCGGATCGCGGCCGAGAAGGCGTTCCTAGAAGCCCAGGCCGCCGCCATCGCCGCCGCCGAGAAGCTGGCGCAGACCGAACGCGACATCGCCGAGGTGCGGGCTCGAATCGAATACCTGGCGGGCATCAGCAAAGAGACGACGGCCAATTACAACGAGGGCCTCAGAGTCCAGTGGGGCGACAACGCGGCGGGCGAGATCAGCCAAACCGGGTGGGCGCGACCGTCGGCAGGTTACATCTCGAGCCACTTCGGCATGCGTACCAACCCGGTGACCGGTGTCTACCAGTTGCATACCGGCGTCGACCTTGCCGGCCAGGGTTGCGGCGCGACGATCACCGCCACGCACGCCGGCGTCGTGACCTACGCCGGGTGGCTGGGTAGCTGGGGCTACTACGTGGCGATCAACCACGGCGACGGCACCGGCTCCGGCTACGCCCACATCCAAGCCGGCCAGATCGGCGTGCGCGTCGGGCAGGAGGTCGACCCCGGCCAGCCGCTTGCGAAGGTCGGTTCGACGGGAGATTCAACGGGCTGCCACCTGCACTTCATCGTGCGGGTCAACGGCAACCGCGACGTCACCAACCCGGTGCCGTACCTGCGCAACCAGGGCATCACACTCGGCTAGGAGGCACACGGTGGCAGACGGCAAGCGCAGACGACGGGCGGTGGCGGCGGGGGTTCCCGCGACGCTGTTGCTCGCGTTCGCCAACCCGACCGCCGCGATGGCGCTGCGTCAGCCCGACTACCCGAGCTGGGACGACGTCGAGCAGGCCCGTCACAACGAAGCTGCGGCGCAGGCGACGGTCGAACAGATCGAGGGCATCCTCGTCCGGCTCGAAGCGGAGGCCGCAGAACTCAACCGCATCGCGCTCGAACTCGGCGAGGAGTACGTGCTCGCCACGACCGCCCTCGACGCTGCGACGGCGAAACTCGACAGGCTGAAGAGCCAGGCGGATGCGGCGCAGGAGCGCGCCGACGAGTCCGAGCAGCAGGTCGCCGTGATCGTCGCCCAAATGGCCAGGAACGGTGGCGGCGACGTCACCCTGGGACTGCTGCTCGGGTCGGCCGACGACGCCGACACGCTGCTCGCCCGGCTCGGCACCGCCGACCGGCTCACCGCCTCGTCGGCCGCGCTGCTGGAACGCGCGATCTACGACAAGAAGACCGCACAGGCGCTCGCGAAGGATGCCCGCGCCGCCGAGCGTGAGCGGCAGAAGCTCGCCGACGACGCTCAGGAGAAATTCGACGCCGCGCAGGTCGCCGCGAACGACGCGCAAGCGAAGGCCGACGCACAGCGCGCCGACATCGACAGGATGTACGCGCAGCTCGCCACCCTCAAGGGCACCACCGAGGCCGTGGAACGCGAATACCAGGAAGGGCTGGCCGCGAACCCGCCGAGTTCGCCCCCGCCTGCGCCCCCGCCGACCAACCCGCCGCCCGGGGTCGACCCGACACCGCCCGCGCCGGTCTCCAATGCGGTCGAGAACGCGATCGCCTACGCCACCGCGCAGGTCGGTGAGCCGTACCAGTACGGCGGGATGGGCCCGAACGCGTGGGACTGCTCGGGTCTCACCAAAGCGAGCTACGCATCCGTCGGGGTCTACATCGGCACGCATTCCTCCACCGACCAGTACAACTACATGAATGCGCAAGGTCGACTCGTGCCGCGCGACCAGATGCAGCGCGGCGATCTGCTGTTCTATTCCGACGGCGGATCGGCTTCCAACCCCCGCAAGTACCACGTCGCCATCTACCTCGGCGGCGGCAAAATGATCGAGGCGCCGAACCCCACCGCACCTGTGCGAATCGTGAATGTGCGCTACGGAGACCTCGTTCCCTACGTGGGCAGGCCCACGGGCTGACACAATCAGGGGATGCGCCGCAGGATGCTTCTCCCCTTCGCCAGGCTTCTCGTCGGTACCGCCGTCGCTCTCACCGTCGGGGGGCTTGCAGGCTGCTCCCTCGGCGCGCCGACGCCGTCGCCGACACCGACAGCGTCGGCATCACCGTCGGCGAGCGTCCCCGTCGAGGTCGAACCCACCGACACTCCGACGACCGTCGGGTCGCTGCCGGGGAGCGCCCTCCTGCGCGTCTCGGTGACGGCCGAGGCCGACGGCGAAGAGGTGCGTCTGCAACTCACCTTCAACCGCGCGCAGACCGTGACCAACGCGCCCGGTGACTTCCAGGCGGTGCGCGACGCCTGCCCCAACGCGATCGAATCGCAGCTCGAGCTGTATCCCGGGTTCGAACCGACCGGCGTCGTCACCTCGGAACTCACGATGGTCGGCGACTGGCCGGAAGGCATGACGGTCGCGATCGCGGCGGGCGGCACCGTCGCGTCGTTCGGCGAGGGTCGCAGCGTCGCCCCGACCCAGGATGACCCGGGAGCGTTCGGCTGCACGGTGCCGATCGTCACCGGCCCGGGGGCTGCCGAGTTCAGCAGCCTGCTGCTCGGTGACCCGGCGATCACCGACCGGCTCGACCTCGAAGCCCAGATCGCGCAGGGCATCTTCGGGTTCGAGTCCGACTTCGGCTCGGCGGTCGATGTGCGCTGGGTCGACTGCGTCATCCAACTCTCGAGTGCTGCACAGCGGTTGTCGACCGAGTTCGGCTGGACTCAGCCCGCCCAGTGGGGTGACGGCTGCCTGATCGGAACCGACGGCACGGTGTAACCGGCGTCAGTGCGCCGGAACGTAGGCCGCGTAGCTGGCGGCGACGATCGACTCGGCTTCCGCCTTGTCACCCCAGCCTTCGGTCTTGACCCATTTGCCGGGCTCAAGATCCTTGTAGTGCTCGAAGAAGTGCTCGATCTCTTTGCGCTTGTACTCCGGAATGTCGTCGAGATCCTGGATGTGATCCCAGCGCGGGTCTCCCGCAGCGACGGCGATGACTTTCGCGTCGCCGCCCCCGTCATCCGTCATCTTGAACACGCCGACGACGCGCACGTTCATGCCGATTCCGGGGAACAGCGGGTACTCGCCGATGACGAGAACGTCGAGCGGGTCG
>CAZCEE010000238.1:0-4240 GCA_964497165.1 uncultured Schumannella sp.
CGCCGTCATCCGCGCCATCACCATCTCGCTACGCCAATAAGGAGACACGCCCTAGTCCTCCCACGTGGATTCGTGCTTTCTCATACATTGCAGAATCATGAAGGAGTGCTTGATGCGCAAGCTGAAAGTCATCGCCCTCCTAGGGGCAGTTCTTCTCGTCGGGTCGTTCGCGGCACCCGCCTCTGCAGACGAAAGCGCAGAACTACCAGCGGAGTTCGTCGCCGAGGTGACGTCCGTTTGGACCGAACACGGAGTCTCACCAACTACCCAAGCGGCTCTCCTGGACAAGCTCACGGCGGGTGAGGCTCTTGATGCAAATCTTGGCGTCGCACCGGTATCGAGCACCTCGCACACGGACGCGGATCACATCACGCAAGTGAACACCTTCCCCGACGGCTCGATCTCGGTTATCACCACCGAACTTCCCACCGTGGCGACGGCGCCCGGTGGGGTCGGTACGATGTCGATCGCGGGTTGCTCGGTGTCGGGTCTAACGTTCAGCAACTGCACGACGTCAGGCTGGTACACGGGCGTCTCGATCGGTCACCTCGTGAGCTACCGTCTGCATCAGAGCAACTACGCTTACTTCATTAGCTGGAGCAGCGCGTTCGTGCAGTGCTCGTCGGGAATTTCGTGCTCTACGCCCACGCTCAACATGGTGCGGCAATATCAAACCGGTACATCGGCCAGTGCCTGGATGAATGTGTCTACGGTCTGGACGATTGTCGGCATCGGCGGCAGCGGAACGACGTTCCACTATACGTACCTGAAGGGCACCCAGGCATGGACGAGCTGATCTAATTGTCGTCCTCGGGACGTTGGCTCATTTGAGTTAGCGAGGGCCTCCGGAACGATGCGGGTTACTGCACTTGCATCACCACCCGGGGGCCTTCGCGCAACGGAAAGACCTCGACCACCAAGACTGGACTGCTGACGGCCGGGCAGTCGCCGAGGCCCTGCTCGAGTCGTTCCACACCTGCCCGATCCCCTAAATCGCCCGCCTCGGCCGGACACTGCGGAACTGGCGGCAACAGTTCCTGGGCTACTTCGACACCGGCGGCGTCTCGAACGGCGGACCGAGCCGATCAACTTGATCATCGAAAAGACCAGACGCCACGCCCCCGGCTTCATGCGAAGAGCCAACAAACTGGCCGTCCGAACTAGCCAAAGAACTCAAGAGCGTCGAAGGTCGGACGATCGAGGTCACTAACCTGACTAGTTGACGGCTACGTATCGATTCGTGCGACTGTCAGCGCGCGCGCCAGGTCGCGATATCGACGACGTTCCCTTCTGCGTCGATGAGCGACCACCAGGCGGGGGCGCGCTTGTCACCGAGGATCCGGCCGCCTGCCTCGAGAGCCGCCGCGACGCGCGCCTCTGCGAGATCGTGCGGGACGGAGACATCCACGTGCAGTCGGTTTCTGCTGGGAGTGAACGACTCGATGCCGTTGAACCAGACCAGCGGGCCGCGGCGCTTCGCATCGGCGAGTTCGTTCACGCGGCGCGAGGTGTAGCCGAGGGCAGCCTTCCAGAACGGCATGACGGCGTCGGGGGTGACCGTGTCGATCGCGAGCATGACCGTCTGCACTGCCGACGGGTCGGCGACGAGCTCCAGCTCGCGGGCGGCGAGTTGGATGCGCTGGGCGAGCGCGACATCCATCTCGGTGAGCGACTTCTCGGAGTGCGTCGAGGTGCGGATCGTCACGCTGCGGGCGCGCAGGTCGACGTCGGGATGATGGTCCAGTTCGTCGGCGATCTCCGCAATGAGGATGGCAAAGCCCACCCCTTCCGAGAACGAGGACACCCGGTAGACGGCCGACGCGCCGCCGGAGACGACCCGCCAATCCTCGATGCCGTCGGAGTCGTGGAACTGTTTCGCGGTGATGGGATCGCGCATGCCGCCAACGCTACGCGCGGGAGCGGTCGAACGCGGTGCGGGCATCCTGGATCGCCGGGTAGTTTTTGGCAGCCCAGTTGGCGAGGGCCATCGAGGGCTCGAGCAGGGTGCGGCCGACGTCGGTGAGGTCGTATTCGACGCGCGGGGGCACTTCGGCGTGGATGGTGCGGGTGAGGAGTCCGTCGCGTTCGAGGTGACGCACGGTAAGGGTGAGCATCCGCTGCGAAACTCCCGGAATGTGGCGCTGCAGTTCGCTGAAGCGCAACCGGCCGCCGGCCAAGGTGACGATCACGAGCAGCGACCACTTGTCGCCGATGTGATTGAGCACGTCCCGGATCGCTGGGGCGTCGGCTTCGTGGTCGCGACAGGTTCCTTCGTAGATGCTGCGCGTCTCGGGGGCGGTGGTCATGGTGTCACCTCTGTTTCTCAGGCACATTGCTGTGCCTTTTGTACGGCTCGCCGCGATGACACATCATGTGGTCACACACAAATAGTAACCCGCCACAAGTTCGGTAACGAACGACGCGGGCATCACGGAGGAGTCACCGTCTTGATCATCGCATTCTGGATCGTCACCGGCTTGGCCGCGCTGGTCTTCTTCGCCGCCGGAGCCATGAAACTCGCCCGGCCGCGCGAAGCGCTTGCCGGCGCGGGCCTGAAGTGGACCGAGGATTTCACCGACCTGCAGGTGAAACTCATCGGACTCGCTGAAGTGCTCGGTGCACTCGGGCTCGTCCTGCCGGTGCTGCTGGGCATCCTGCCGATCCTGTCGCCCATCGCCGGCATTCTGCTGGCCCTGCTCATGACCGGAGCGGTCGTGGTACACGTGCGCCGCAAGGAGCCCCCGGTGACACTCGCGCTCTTCGGGCTCAGTGTCGCGAGCGCCGTGCTCGGCTTCCTCGTCGTGCTCGGCTAGAGCGGGCGGGTGGCGCGGATGCGTTCGATCGTGCCGGCCTTGAGTCGCTCGGTCTCCACAACATCCAGGCCCGCCGCGCGCACGACCGCGAGCTGTCGACGAGTGAGGTGTTCGCCCGAGGTGAGGATCGTGACCCGCTCGAGCAGCCACTGCGCCACCCAGACCGGCGGCCACGAACTGCCGATGTGGTCGAGAAGCAGGAGAGATCCGCCGGGGGCGAGCAGCCGCGCCATCTCGCGCACGGCCACGTCGGGGCGCGGGATCGAACACAGACCGAGCGCGCACACGACGGTGTCGAAGGATGCGTCGGTGAACGGCAGGTGCTCCACGTCGGCCACGCGGAAAGCGGGGGTGAGCCCCAGCTCAGCGGCGCGGCGACGAGCACGGCGGAGCATCGCCGGGCTGAGGTCGACGCCCGTCAGCTCGACGTCGGGGGCGTAGAACTCGAGGCTGCGACCCGTACCGATCGCGACCTCCAACACGCGACCTCGGGCGCGTTCGGCGATCCACTCCCGGCTGCCGGCGAGCAGGCCACGTTCCAGCGGCGCCATCGCGCGGTCGTACCGTGCGGCGGCTTTCTGCCAGACCGTGCGCTGACGCTGGGTCTGCTTGTCGGCATCCATTGGGGTCTCGACACGCGCCCTGCGGGCGCTACTCGACCACCGAAGAGGGGAGGGCGCGCAGGCGGGGGGCCAGGTCCGACTCGAAGAGCTGCAGGAAACGCCGCTGGTCGTGACCCGGGGAGTGGAAGACGAGGTGGGTGAAGCCGGCATCCACGTACTGCTTCACGCCTGCCACGACTTCGTCGGGGTCCGAGCCGACGATCCACCGTGATGCGATCTGCTCGATCGGGAGGGCGTCGGCTGCGCGCTCCATCTCGATCGGATCGGTGATGTCGTGCTTCTGCTCTTTGCTCAGGGCGAGCGGCGCCCAGAAGCGGGTGTTTTCGAGAGCGGCCGCGGCATCCGTGTCGTAGGAGATCTTGATCTCGATCATGCGGTCGATGCCTGCGTAGTCGCGGCCGGCCTTCTCGGCGCCCTCCTTCACGGCGGGGATGAGCTCGTCGGTGTAGAGCGCCATGCCCTTTCCGGAGGTGCAGATGAAGCCGTCACCCGCGCGGCCGGCGTAGCGCGCGACCATCGGACCACCAGCGGCGATGTACACCGGGATCAGCAACTCGGGGCGGTCATAGATGGATGCGTCGTGGGTGCTGTAGTACTCCCCCTCGAAGTTCACTCGGTCTTGGGTCCAGAGCTGGCGCATCAGGTCGACGGATTCGCGGAGTCGCGCGAACCGCTCCTTGAACTCGGGCCATTCCTGCTCACCGGCACCCTGGAATCCGGTCGCGATCTCGTTGAGCGCCTCGCCGCTGCCGACGCCGAGGAAGATGCGGTCGGGGTACAGAACCCCCATCGTCGCGAACGCCT